>JAZLII010000071.1:0-28029 GCA_045617275.1 Bacteroidaceae bacterium | reverse complement strand
GTTTTAAAGAGGCTATACATCATTTTGTATATAAGCGAGTTGACCCATTAAAGTTGATGCGTCAGATGAATCTCGGCATACGCTATGCCAAAACCTTGAAGCCATGACAGCAGTTACCCTCATCATCCCCGTCTACAATCGGTCTGCCTACCTCCCTCGGCTCTTCCGGTCGATAGAGGCCATAGACTACGACGCCTTGCATGTCGTGCTGGTGGACAATGGCAGTGTGGACAACTCGATGGAGCTTTGCCGTGAGTTTGCCAGCCAGAGCAAGTGGCCCGTACAAGTGATCGAAGAAAGCAGAAAAGGCGCCTCCTGTGCTCGCAATGCCGGCTTGGAGGCTTGCCAGACCGAGTGGTGCTACTTCTTCGACTCCGATGATGAACTGTCAACAGATTTCCTTACGCTTCTTGCCCCTCTCATGCCTCACAGAGACGTGATCTTCCTGCCCACGTTGCAAGTCGAGAAGGATAAGAGCATGGTGCGTGCCTATCGACCTACAGGAGATGCAGGATACCAGATACTCTCCTCTATGCTCAATTCTCCCGCCATGCTTTTCCGTACGGAATGGTTGCGCGGGATAGGAGGATGGGACGACTCGCTGACCGTCTGGGATGACTGGGAACTCGGCATCAGGGTTCTCCTGGCTCAGCCTCGATTTGCATGGTACACAGCGAAAGCCTTTCACTGGCTGTATGTACATGAAGACAGCATCACGGGCGACTCTATGTCGTACAACCTGGAGGGAAAGATACAATGCCTTAGGACGGTTCGCGACCAACTGATAGTCCAGAAGCACAAGCGAGCTCTCTTCCTGCGTACCTGCCTTTTTGAGGGTTACCTCAGAAGAGAGGGCTGTATGCAGAAGGTGGAAGGTTTTGATGCCGGCATCTCTTGGCCCTACAAGTGCTTGGGCAGGATGCTTCGTGCCTATGTACAAAAGGGTGGTAGAGGAGCCTGGAGGATGGCCTACTGGTTGTCTTAACAGGCATCGTTGATGATGTTGTCTTTTACCAAAAATCAACAAAAATCAACAAAAATGAGATCAACGATTTTTTTAAAGAAGCGTCGCTTTGCTCCTTGAATCGGACTTTGGAAATCTGCCCAAAGCTAAAGGAACTTAGAATAGTTTTATTTCCGATAAATTTTCAGATATCATCTTACTTTACATTCGGCTTTTCCAGAAGTCGAGGTATCGTTGTGCCACTTTGATGTGGTCGTGATGACGCTTCACGTATGCGATGCTCTCCTGCTTGAGGCGGTCGATGTGTGAGGCTGGATCTGCGTGAAGGACAATGGATTCCAGTTGTCTGTAGACGTCCTCCTCATCGGGTTGCACATTGATGATGGGGCGCAGGGAGTCTTCTCCCAGCAGTTGGTAGTGCTCCTCCTCGCCACCCCCCACGATGACAAGTCCCTTCGACATGGCCAAGAGGCCGTTCATGGCAGGCGTATAGCTGTAGAGCTGGTCGAGCAGGATGTCGCTTCTCCCCACCATCTCCTGATAGATCTGGAAGGGTACGTTTTCAGCCTTTTCCACTACGACGAGGTCGGGGTAACGGGCTTGCAATCGCTGGAGAGCCCTGTACATGATGTCCGTACCCTTGTACGCATTGCGACTGGGCTGTATGCCCATGAAGAAATGAAGGGGGAGAGACGTGGGACGGGGAGTGGCCTCCTGGATCTCGATGGGGAAGGGGATGTATTGCAGTTTGTCGGCAAAATAAGGACGGTAGCACATCTCATACTCATAGAGGCCAGAGACGATGCCGTTGCAGTCCTGGGCGATGATGTCATTGAGCTCACCCTTGGGGCCATGGAGCCAGTCGGCTATGCAGATGTCGTTGTACTCGCTATGCCTTATCTCACTTCCCAGATTGAAGTCAGAGTAGCGAAACGTCTTGCAGTCCAGGCACACCTTCACCCAGTACTTGTCCATGCCAAAGGCACCCATGAAGATGCTTCTGTTCTGCCGTCTCAATTGCTGGTAGTAAGGCAAGATGCGCTCTGCACGAAGGTCGAGAAAGACGGGGTTGATGAGCTGTACCACATCGTAGTCACGCAGTCGGGACATGAGACGCTTCAGTTGCCAGAGATAGCGAAGCGTGTCCCACTTGCCTAGTGAGCGACGACGAAGGTCGATGTCGCGCTTGTAGCCCTTCCATGCGTCACCATCCGATACCACGGTCACCTCATGTCCCAAGGCGCGAAGTCCTTGGGCCAGAGCCCAGTGTACGTTGCTATATTCGCCAAAGAGAAGGATACGCATTTGCGTTGAGCGTTGAGGGTTGAGCGTTGAGCGAGGCGCCAAAGGCGCGTTGAACGTTGAGGGTTGAGCGATGAGCGTTGAACGAAGCGCCAAGGCGCGATGTGCGTTGTGGGATTACCAGCCTGTCTGGTCAAAGCCGGAGGCATGGTACCACTGGTAGCAGTGCAAGTATTCGTTGTACCCCTTGAAATCGTATTTCTCGTGAGGGAAGAACATGCTTACCGAGGCGATGTGCTCAGGATCGGTGATGTAGGCTCGGCCGCTGTAGTAGAATACAGACATCCAGAAGTTGGAATACAAGTGCACGGGATAAGCCCTGTCAAGTTGGGCTATGAGCGAGGCATAGTCTGCGGGGCTGGCCAAGAGTTGGTTCATCGCACTGGCAAGGTCGAAGTATTCGGTCTTCCATCTTGTCTCCTGCTTAAAGGGGCAATATTCCTGTATACCCGTCATGTCGTACTGTCTGTGGTTGGCAAAAAGCCTCGTGACGAAAGGTCGCATGGCGCGTGCCAGGCCGTCCATCTCGCTGGAGCAAGAGGCAGAGATGACCACGCCACCCTGGTAGTGGTCCTTGTAGGCCTCATGGTATGTCTCTGCGATGTGCTCGGCAGGCTTGTCCTCTCGGAAGAAGTCCTTCATCATCAAGTGGTAGGGTGCACCGTCACCAGGCATCTCGGCTGGCGATGCCACCACGGAGCGACATACATTTCGCAGTTCGTAGTCCACCTCGACACACTGCATGAAACAAGCATCGAAGAAGATGTATTCCCACTCCACGCCCAGACTCTCCAGGGCACCTCGCAGAGCGGGGATCTCCAGTTCGCTGCCCTCATCGAGGAAGGGACTGTTCAGGTTGTTGTCGATGCCGATGGTCTTGTGCTGCCCTTTGACAGAAGCTTTGGCCGGTGCAGGTATCCATCCGCTTCCGTGGCTCCAGAGTATAAGACCATAGCTCTCTGCGGGATAAGCCTTGATGATGTCGGCCAGCGTGTTACGGAACGTGGTACTGTCGCAACTGTCGTGCTCAGGATAAGTCTTCCAGAGCGATTCGCCTGTCTGGGCACCATAGGTGAAGCATTGGGGCAGGCTGGTCTTGTCCAGATAGACCACGAAGTTGCAATCCAGAGGTATGTCTCCAGCCCCCTTGATGATCTCGCGGATGTCGTCGGATGCGAATTGCGACATCCCATTCTCTGCCATCATATAGAGGATGACGGTTCGTCTGGACTTCTTAAGCTCGGGCTCGTCGTGATGGCAAGCCGTAAGGCACAGGAGGCCGATCAGCATGGCCCATATTTTGAATGATTTCAACATTTCGGAATGATGGCTTATTAGATATTATGTATAAATTGACGTGCAAAACTACTAAAATTTCGTTAAATATACAAATGGCGTCCCTTTTTTTAGTATCTTTGCAGTCCGTTATGAGTACAGCACCACAGAAATCGAGATTCACGTCGACCCACGAAGACGCTTCATACGACCACGTACTGAAGTACACCGGTGTATTTGGTGGCGTGCAGGGACTGAAGATGCTCGTCATGGTGGTGCGCAACAAGTTGACGGCAAAATTCCTCCATGCCGTGGGTATGGGTCTCAATGCTGTGTACATGAACATAGCCGAGATCGTGAACAGTGCCACCAACTTCGGTATCTCTTTCAGTGCCGTCAGACACATCAGTGAGATTTTTGAGGAGGGGACCGACGAACAGCTGGAGCGCTATGTGCTTGTGGTGCGTACCTGGTGCATCTGGACGGCCCTTCTGGCTTCTGCGCTCTGCCTCGTGTGCTCCCCGCTGCTCAGCTATCTCTTCTTCCAGGAAGACTTCTCCTATACCCCCTTCATCATGCTCCTCTCCGTGATGCTTTTCGTCATGCCCATAGAAGCTGGCGAATGTGCATTGCTCAAAGGCATGAGAAGGCTCAAGACGGTAGCCACCATAGAGTCCATCTCCGTGGTAGCCACCCTGCTCACCACCATACCTTTCTACTACTTCTGGGGTATCGGAAGTGTGGTGTATGCCCTGGTGCTCACGCAGGTGGTCATAGCGCTGATACACCTTTTCTACTCCGTCAGAGTAGTCCCGTACCGCATCGCACCTCTCTCGAAAGCAGTCATGCACGAAGGCATGGGACTCATCAAGCTTGGTATACCCTACGTGCTGGCCTCACTGGCAGGAGCCTTGAGTACGGCCTTCATCTTTGGCTACTTGGAAGATCACGGCCAGATAGGGCTCTACAAGGCAGGCTACAGCCTCATGGTGACGTGTGCCGGCATGGTGTTTGTGGCTGTGGAAGCGGACTATTTCCCCCGACTATCGTCTGTCAACAACGATACGAAACGCATGAACAAGGCCATCAACCAGCAGATAGACGTGTGCCTGATGCTCGTCACCCCCTTGCTCATAGCCTTCAACCTGGCCATGCCTATCGTCATACCCCTGCTCTTCTCCAATGAGTTTCTGGCGGTAGTGCCCATGTGTACGTGTGCCAGTTTCTATATGTTCCTCCGAGGTATAGCCGTTCCGCTGGAGTACACCGCTCTGGCCAAGGGCGACAGTGTGATGTACTTGCTCATGGAGATAGTCTACGATGTGCTCTGTGTGGTGCTGATGCGCTTCATGTTTGATGCCTATGGCCTCGTGGGAGCCGGATGGGCCCTGTCTGTCTCTGTGGCCATCAACATCCTAATCGTCTATTCCCTCTATCGCTGGCGATACGGTTGCAAGCTCTCCTTCCGTACCTTGCAACTCTTCTTCTTCCAGGTGCTCTGTCTGACCTTGGTGGTCGTGCTTTGCTTCATGCCCAATCTCTGGCTTCGCTATGGTGTGGGAGCCTTGCTCTTTGCCGTATCCGCCTTCTTCTCCTTCCGTCTTTTGAGCAAGGAGAGCGATGTACTCTCGAGGTTGCTACATAAGTTCCGCCATAACGATCATTGCGACTGTTGCTGATGACACCCACCCCCAAGGTCTCCATCCTGATGGCCGTACACAATGCAGAAGCTTTTCTGACGGAGGCCATTGAGTCCGTCCTGCGACAGACCATGACCTCTTGGGAACTGCTTTGTGTGGACGATGCCAGTACAGACAAGAGTCTCTCCATACTGTGGAACTATGCTAAGAGAGACCTTCGTGTAAAGGTATTTCCAAAGAGCTATAATGCCGGACAAGCAGTGGCTCGCAACGAAGCTTTGCAGGAAGCCAAGGGCGAATACATCACGATGCTGGATGCCGACGACTGGCTCTCCGACGACTGCCTCGAGCGTGCCTTGAGCGTCTTTGACGACCAGACGGACTGCGTGGTGCTCCGCTTGATGCAATGTTATGATGACGGTAGGGAGGAAGTGTACGATACCCCCTTCACGGACTATGTACAGGCAGGAAAAGATGAGCACTATGATTTCCCCACCATCTCTGGTAAGGAAGCCTTTGAGGCCAGTCTCGACTGGAGACTCCACGGGCTCTACATGGTGCGAGCCCAGTTGCATAAGCGCTATCTCTACGACACCTCATGCCGTCTCTACAGTGACGACAACACGTCGCATCTCCACTATCTGCACAGCCGCCATGTACGCTTCTGTATGGGAACCTACTACTATCGGAAGCATGCTCAGAGCTGTACCAATGCCATCTCTTCCAATCGCTTCCTGCTGATGCAGGCCAATCTCTCTCTCAGCCTCACCCTGAGAGCCGAGAAGGTGCCGGAAGATGTAATGAAATTTTATGAAAGTTACCGTTGGCTTAACTACATCGGCCAATGGTGGTTGTATGAAAATCATAAAGAAGCACTTACCCCTGAAGAACGCGAGATAGTGCTCCACCGATTTAGCAACATCTATGAGACGTTTCAGGGCAAACCCGTTCCGAGCAAGTTTGGCTATACCCGCTATGCCAGCTATCGCCTCTTCCTCATACAAGAAAAGGCTTATTTCTTCTTGCGGAAGTTGATGGGAAGGAAATAAAAGTTGATGGGTTACAACCTTATAACCTTACAACCTCAAAACCTTACAACCTTACAACCTCAAAACCTATTGTACATCGATGATCTTGTGCGTCTGAAGTGACAGATGCCACTTGGGATGCTCAAGCAGACACTGTATGGTGGCAGTCAGGATCTCCCTGTTGCGCACTTCATCCTTCACGTCACATGGCTGGAGTCGGTATTCTTGAGCCTCAATGCCCTCCCAGGCCGAGAGGTCCTGTCCCTCTTTTTCGTATACCACTTTGAGTTCGTCTATCCTCTGCAGACGTAGCGGTAGGGGTTTGTTGCCCTTCACATCCCGCTTGGGTGAACAGGTAATCCAGTCCACCTCCACTCCTTCTGGCAGAGGCAAGGTGCCGTTGGTCTCTATCTGGATGAAATAGCCAGACTCATGAAGGAGCGAGGTGAGGCGTGCGTTGAGTTGCATGAGAGGTTCGCCTCCTGTCACCACGATATGTCGGGTGGGGTAGGCCGTGACCTTCTGCACAATCTCCTCCTCAGTCAAGTCCTCACCCTCCTCATGCTGAGTGTCGCAAAACCAACATTTCATATTGCACCCACTCAGGCGCAGGAATACGGCCGGTGTGCCGGTGTAGCGCCCTTCACCTTGGAGTGAATAAAATATCTCGTTGACCTTCATCGTTCGTATTTTTCTTTTCCGATAAGGGACTTATGCGTCTGTTTGGAATTATTCGTCCACCTCGTAGGATGCCACATTGCCTGTGCTTTCCTGCACATCGGCACGGTAGCAGTTGGGCACGCGCTCCACGATCCAGTGAGCGATGTTTTCGGCTGTGGGGTTGAAGGGCAGTTTCTCGTTGAGGTTGGTGTGGTCGAGATAACCGTGGACGAGAGCCTTTACGAGAGTGAAGTCCACCACCATGCCGTCATCGTTGAGTTCGCGACTCTTGCAGTGTACGGTGATGATCCAGTTGTGTCCGTGGAGGTTTTCGCATTTGCTCTCGTGGTTGAGTTTAAGGAAGTGGCTACCAGACACTTCCATCGTTTTCTTGACGTAGTACATATCGTAGTTTTTTTATTGCTTTTTGAGCATTGGCCTTGTCGTGAAGTAGGGCTCTTGAGCGTGGGTGCCCAGTACCGAAATCGTGACTCGATGACCGATTGCGTTTGCAAAGTTACGAAATTATATTCATTCTCGTATCTCATCTTCGGAAAAATGACACTTGGGTGAAGCTCTGTAGTGCAGTGAATTTCGTTATTGAAGATAATAAATATTTATAAAATATTTGTTCACGCCTATTTTTTTCTTATCTTTGCATGGAATTTAATAACAAAAAGACTACAGCAATGAATATCAAACAAAAGCTTACTTTGCTCAATTTCATGGAGTTTGCCGTTTGGGGTGCCTACCTCACCAGTATGGGTTCTTATCTGGCAAGTCACGGTATGGCCCAGAACATCGGCTGGTTTTATAGTGTACAGGGATTTGTAAGTCTCTGCATGCCAGCGCTAATGGGTATAGTAGCAGACCGATGGGTACCTGCTCAGAAGTTGCTCGCTCTCTGCCATTTCCTGGCCGGTGTCTTCATGGTTGGCGCTTGCGCCTATGGCATGACCTCTGGCGATGAGGTGCAGTTTGGCACACTCTTCTCGCTCTATACGGCCAGTGTGGCCTTCTTCATGCCCACCATCGCCTTGACCAACAGTGTGGCCTATTCGGCACTCGACAAAGCCGGACTGGACACCGTGAAGGCATTCCCTCCCATCCGTGTCTTTGGTACGGTGGGTTTCATCGTAAGTATGTGGATCGTGGACTTTGCTGGTTGGCAGAATACCAGTATGCAGTTTGGCTGGAGCGGTCTTCTGAGCATCATCATGGCTGGTTATGCAATGACCATGCCTGCTTGCCCCTTGAGTCAGAACAAGGGCAAGGGCATCGTCGAGGCCCTGGGGCTCAATGCCTTCAAACTCTTCCTGGACTACAGGATGGCCCTTTTCTTCATCTTCTCTTTCCTGCTGGGTGTCTGCTTGCAGATCACCAATGGATTTGCCAATCCCTTCATCCAGAGTTTTGGTAGCATCGCAGAGTATGCTGATACCTTTGGCGTACAGCATGCCAACATCCTTATCTCACTGAGTCAGATCAGCGAGACCCTTTGCATCCTGCTCATCCCCTTCTGCCTGAGTAAGTTCGGCATCAAGAAGGTGATGATGATAGCCATGCTGGGTTGGGTACTCCG
Source organism: Bacteroidaceae bacterium (assembly GCA_045617275.1). Classification (GTDB taxonomy): domain Bacteria; phylum Bacteroidota; class Bacteroidia; order Bacteroidales; family Bacteroidaceae; genus Physcousia. The sequence goes on along the minus strand of JAZLII010000071.1, from coordinate 19,578 downwards.
TTTCGGTTTCTTTGCTGTGGGCAATCCTGGTTTCCCCGGTGTACTCTTGCTCATCGCCAGCATGATCGTCTATGGTGTGGCCTTCGACTTCTTCAACATCAGCGGTTCGCTCTTTGTGGACAAGGAGACCGATCTCAATATCCGCAATAGTGCCCAGGGCCTTTTCATGATGATGACCAATGGACTCGGTGCTACCGTGGGTACACTCTCTGCACAGGCCGTCATCAACAAGTATGTCTATGACCTCACAGATGCCACTCCTCTGCAGACCGCAGAAGGCTGGAGCACTTGCTGGTACATTTTCGCAGGCTATGCACTCGTAGTGCTTCTCGCCTTCACCGTACTTTTCCAGTACAAGCACGAGAAATAAGAAGTGGCAAAAGAGATACGATATTTCTACGATCCTCAGCTGAAAGGCGAACTGCCTCAAGAGGAGGCGCAACATGCGGTGCGTGTGTTGCGTCTTGGCGTAGGCGATGAGATCAACCTGATGGATGGCCGAGGCAACTACTATGTGGCTGAGATCACTGTGGCCACCAATCACAAGTGCCTCTACCGTATCGTAGAAGAGCATCCTCAGGAACCGGCATGGAAGGGCCACCTCTGCCTGGGCATGGCACCCACCAAACTCAATGATCGTGTGGAGTGGTTTGCCGAGAAAGCCACAGAGATAGGCCTGGACGAGTTTGCCTTCCTCGATTGTCAGTTCAGTGAGCGCAAGGTGCTCAAGACCGAGCGTGTGGACAAGATCGTGGTGAGTGCTGTGAAGCAGAGCCATAAGGCTTGGAAACCAGAGGTAGGAGAGATGATGGCCTTCCGTAAGTTCGTGGAGGCTGAACGCTCAGGGCAGAAGTTCATCTGTCATTGCTATGATCAGCAAGATATAGACCTCCCAACCCCCTCCAATGAGCGTAAGGATGAAGGAGAGGCATTGGATGGTGGCAGTCAGAAGCCCTTCCTGATGGATGTCATCGATCCGGAGCAGGACTGTACCGTACTCATCGGTCCGGAGGGTGACTTCAGTGTGGAGGAGGTTCGTCTGGCTCAGGCTCATGGCTACCAGAGCGTCTCCCTCGGAAAGAGTCGTCTTCGTACGGAGACTGCAGGACTCTGTGCCGTACACATGATGCAGATGAAGCATAGCAATTGACGAAACGGCCGTATATCGCAATTGCCGAACTACCCACACATGACAGATGCTACTCAAATGACGTCTACATTATAGATTAAGATATCGGGCCTTCCATATATCAAGGCATTAATGCCGTCCCTCACACCTTATCAGGTGATAAACATTAAGAAAACAAAAATAAAGAAATATGAATAAAAAACTGATTCTCGGTCTCTTGGCAGGCATTGCCGTCGTTGGTGCCATTGTGGCTTTCATCCTGGGCCGACACAAAGGAGATGACTACTGTAGTGTGATACCCAAGGATGCCGTGATGGTGGCTCGTGTGGCTCCCGTAGAACTTCTCAAGAAGAACGATATCGAACTGGACGAACTGGCCGATCAAGTGGGCGATGGTAAGCGTTTTGTCAAGATGGGTATCAGTTACCTCAAGGGTTGTGGTGTCGACATCACCCGTCCTTTCTATTTCTTCATGGATGGCAATGGTTGCCTGGGTGCTTGCTGTGCCATCTCAGACAAGAAGGACTTTGTCTCTGTCATCAAGAACGAGATGCGCACAGAGGTGATCGAGCACGATGGCTACTCATGGGTAAACCTGGGTAGCGAAGACGTCACCCTTTGCTTCGATGGCAAGAAATTACTGTTCTATGCCAACATCAGAGGTCAGAAGGTGTTTGATGACGATGTGGTAGCGCTTATGTCGCAAGGAGCCGATGAGAGCGTCATGAAGACTCCTCTCTATCAGCAGATCATCGACACGAACAAGAGTTTGGCTGTCAATACCGACTACTCCGGATTTATGGATCTGGTCAAGGCCCTTGATACGACTGGCGAGATGTCTGCCATCTCCGCTGTGGGCATGTTCCTTCCCGCATGCAACATGCTCTATACCATGGACATTGAGGGCAGTCAGATACAGTCTGCCTACGACCTTCTTGCTCATGATGAGAAAGGTGAGAAGGAACTGAAGGAGTTCTTCTCTAACCTTCCCCAGATCGAAGGTGGCAAGTCTGTGCAGGGTCTGAAGAATCCTCTCGGCTGGCTTTGCTTCAACTTCCCCGGATCTAAGGTGATGGATTTTGTACAGCAGATTCCCGGTGCCAAGGAAGCCCTTGCACAGATAGTGCAGAAGGTAGACATTCCCACTTTGCTGGGCAGTATTGATGGTGACGTCACCCTTTCTCTGGGCAACAATATTCAGGGAAGTCAGCCTGAGTTCCTGCTCCTGGCCAATACCACCAAGGATAAGAAGTATGTGTCCGTACTGCAGAGCCTCGTAGGTCTCAGCGGAAGCGATGTGGCGTTGGTGCAAGATGATGCCAGCCACTTCCACATCACCCAAAAGACGTGGGACTATAGTCAGGTGTGGAATGACAGTCGTGTGTTTGACATGGATGATGAGTCGAGTGTCGACTCGGATGAGGATGACTATTTCGAGGATCTCGATGAACTGACCGATGACGATTTCGGTTTTGACGAAGAGAAAATCGTACCCGAGGCCACGGCCACCACTAAGACTATGGCTTATCTCTCTGTGCTCGATGACCAACTCATGCTCACCAACGCCACTTCGGTAAAAGGCATGACGAAGTTTGATACCAGTGCCTTCAGTCTCTATGCCAACGACATGAAGGGCTGCCTGCTCTATGGTGTGTTTGACGTGCAGGAGTTGATCAAGCAACTTCGTGTTGTGGTGACGAACGATGCCGATGTCCGCTTACTTAAGGCACTGAAGAACATCAAGGATGTGGTCGTAAAGGTGGAGGGTTCACATGGTGAGTTCAATATCAATATGGCAGATGGCAAGAAGGTGAAGGATGTGGCTGTCGAGTTGGCCAACATCGTATTTGGCACCATGATGTCTCGATAATCGGCCAGCCTCTGGATGGCTCATCGCAAGAATGTATTATCTCATTGTAAAATGAATCAGATCAAACTCAAAAATACGCTACCTCACGTCTTCCAGCAACGTACGGATATCGTGAGTGATGTATGGAAGAAGGATGTGCTCTTTGAGAAGGGCCATCTCTATCTTGTACAGGCCAATAGCGGTACGGGTAAGTCCAGCATGTGTAGCTATATCATCGGTTACCGTCAGGACTACACGGGTCAGATACTCTTTGACGACACAGATGCCCGTACGCTGAAGACTCAAGACTGGGTGATCATGCGTCAGAAGTCGCTCTCGCATATGTTTCAGGAGCTTCGTCTGTTTCCCGAACTGACGGCTTTGGAAAATGTACTCATCAAAAATCAGCTTACCGGCTTCAAGTCCAAGGAGGAGATACTCCGATGGTTTGAGGCCTTGGGTATAGCCGACAAGGTGGATGCCAAGATAGGCCGAATGAGTTTCGGTCAGCAACAGCGAGTAGCCATGATCCGAGCACTCGTACAGCCTTTCGACTTCATCCTGGTGGACGAGCCCATCAGTCATCTTGATGAGACCAACAGTCGCATCATGGGTGAGATCATGATGGAGGAGGCCAAACGCCAAGGTGCAGGAGTCATCGTGACGAGTATCGGCAAGCACATCGACCTACCATACGAGAAGGTGCTCCACCTCTGAAATTTCAATTTTCAATTCTCAATTCTCAATTTTCAACTTTCAATTCGCACCGTGTATTTAGTTTGGAAACTTCTTCGTCAGCACATTAGCGTGCCTCAGTTGCTTGGCTTTTTCTTTGCCAATCTCCTGGGTATGCTTATCGTGCTGTTGAGTATACAGTTCTATAGCGATGTCAAGCCCGCCTTCAGCCAGGAGGACGGTTTCATGAAGAGCGACTATCTGGTGGTGAGTAAGAGCATCAGCACCCTGGGTGGTCTCACCGGTGGTGCCACCGAGTTCACTCAGTCAGAGATAGACGACATGGCTCAGCAGAGTTTTGTCAAGAAGGCGGGAGCTTTCACGGCTTCACAGTACCATGTCACAGGTGTTTTTGGCATTGCGGGTATGTCGGCCTTCAGTACGGAAATGTTCTTTGAGAGTGTGCCCGATGAGTTTGTCGATGTCGACCACAAGGGATGGCGTTTTCGTGAGGGCGACCTGAGCGTACCCATCGTGCTTCCTCGCAGTTATCTGGCACTCTACAATTTCGGCTTTGCCTCATCCAAGTCGCTCCCCAAGATCAGTGAAGACTTGGCTGGCAACATCGACATCACCTTGGTGCTCAAAGGCAATGGACTGGAGGAGCGCATCCGTGGTAAAGTGATAGGGTTCAGCAATCGTCTCAACACCATTCTTGCTCCTCAGGACTTCATCGAGTGGAGCAATGCGCGCTATGCACCTACAGAGAGTACCTCTCCTACACGTCTCATTCTTCAAGTGGGCAATCCTGCCGATGCCCAGATCGTGGAGTACTTCCAAGGCAAGGGCTATGACATTGCCGATGACAAACTCGATGCCGGAAAGACCACCTTCTTTCTGCGTCTCATCAGTGGCATCGTGATGGCTATCGGTCTGCTTATCAGCGCTTTGAGTTTCTATATCCTCATGCTTAGCATCTATCTCTTGGTGCAGAAGAACACGCAGAAGTTACAGAACCTCCTCCTCATCGGCTACAGTCCCGCCAAGGTGAGTCTTCCTTATCAGGTGCTTACCATCGGCATGAATGCCTTGGTATTCGTTCTCGCCATTGTACTCCTCTACTTCCTGAGAGGCTACTATATGGACATGATGATGAGTGTCTTCCCTGAGATGGATGGCGGAAGTCTATTACCTTCCCTTCTCTTGGGTCTTCTCCTCTTCCTGGTCGTAAGTCTCTTCAATGTAGTGGCGGTAAGAAATAAAGTAATGGCCATCTGGCACAACAAACAATAATCCCCTCGACCCATTCACCCTTCACCTTTCATCTTTCACACTTCATCCTTTCACACTTCACCCTTCACCCTTCCCTCGCGTTGACACGAGGTCAAAAAGACAAAATGGAACAGCTCACTTCACTCTACAAAGCATATACCGGTCACGATCCCCTTCATTGTGAGGTCATCACGGGAAGTGGAAGCAACCGTCAGTACTATCGACTTACGGATGCCGACGGGAAGAGCCTCATAGGTGTTGTCGGTACGAGTCGTGATGAAAATCATGCCTTCTGCTACCTCTCCCGACATTTCACGCTTCGACAGTTGCCTGTACCTCAGGTACTCACTGAGAGTGAGGATGGTCTTCGCTATCTGCAGACCGATCTGGGTAACGTGAGCCTGTTCGATGCCTTGAAGAATGGACGTGAGGCTGGTGGCCGATATACACAGGCTGAGCGCGAGCTTCTTCGCAAGACCATTGCCCAGTTGCCCAATCTCCAACTTCGTGGAGCCCGTGGTCTCGACTTCTCGCATTGCTATCCACAGGCCGAGATGGATCGTACCAATGTGCTCTTCGATCTCAATTACTTCAAGTACTGTTTCCTCAAGGCTACCGGTCTCGACTTCCATGAGATGAAACTGGAGGCTTCCTTTCAGCTCATGGCAAAGGACATCGTGGAGGACACACAAGAGGCATTCCTTTATCGCGACTTTCAGGCGCGCAATGTGATGCTCGATGCTGAGGGCAATCCTTGGTTTATTGATTTTCAAGGTGGTCGTAAGGGTCCCATCCAGTACGATCTGGCAAGCTTCCTTTGGCAGGCTTCGGCTCGATATAGCCATGAGCTCAGACGCGAGCTCATCGATGTCTACATAGCATCCCTGAAGCAGTATACGGAGGTCAACGAGCAGAAGTTCCGTCAGCGTCTTCAGCTCTTCGTGCTCTTCCGTCTCCTTCAAGTCTTAGGAGCCTATGGCTTCCGTGGCTATTTCGAGCGTAAGAAGCATTTCCTTGAGAGCATTCCTCCTGCCATGCAAAACCTTCGCGAACTCCTTTCCGAAGAGGATGGTTGCCCCTATCCTTATTTGCGTGAGGTGCTCACGGCCTTGGTCAGTTTGCCTCAGTTCGCGCCAGAGCCTCAGTCGCCCGTCCTGCGTGAGGATGGTTACAAGACCACGGATGTCAATGTCTATAAGCCCCATCCTGCCGATGGTCCTGCCACCTTCTCCAAGTACGATGGCAAGGGGCCCTTGGTGGTGAAGGTCTTTAGTTTCTCATACAAGAAGGGCATCCCGGAAGATGAGAGTGGCAATGGAGGTGGCTATGTCTTCGACTGCCGTAGTACGCACAATCCTGGCCGATATGAGCCCTACAAGAAGCTTACCGGCTTGGACGAACCCGTCATTCGCTTCCTTGAGGACGATGGTGAGATACTCACCTTCCTTGAGAGTGTCTACAAGTTGGCCGATGCCCATGTCCAGCGCTACATCCAGCGAGGATTCACCTCTCTCATGTTCTGCTTTGGATGCACCGGTGGCCAGCATCGCAGTGTATATAGTGCACAGCATCTGGCCGAGCATCTCCACAAGAAGTTTGGCATAGAGGTGCGCATCTGTCATAGAGAGCAAGGCATCAGTAGTATGCTCGAAGCAAATTTTTAATTTTCAATTTATAATTTTCAATTTATAATTTTCAATTTTCAATTCGTTTATGCTTGCCATGATCTTTGCCGCAGGGCTCGGCACTCGTCTCAAGCCTCTCACCGATACGATGCCAAAGGCATTGGTCCCCATCGGAGGTAAACCGCTCATACAGCATGTGACGGAAAAACTGGCTTCTGCCGGCTTTACAGATCTGGTGGTCAATGTACATCACTTTGCCGATATGCTGGAGTTCTGGTGTCATGCCGTACAGATACAGACAGATGCCTTCACTTTCAGCATCTCCGATGAGCGTAAGGCACTCCTTGAGACGGGTGGTGGCATCAAGCATGCCCGTCCTCTGCTGGAGGGTGTCGATCGCTTTCTCATCCACAATGTCGACATCCTTTCCAATGTAGACCTGAAGGAGTTCTGGCAGTCGGGTGAAAGGGGAGAGGCCACCTTGCTGGTGAGCCCACGCGACACTCAGCGATATCTGCTCTTCGATGACGATATGCGTCTGGTCGGTTGGACCAACATCAAGACGGGTGAGGTACGAACTCCCTATGCTGACTTGGATGTGCAGAAATGTCATCGCTATGCCTTTGCCGGCATCCACCAGATGTCCACCTCTCTCCTGCCTCTTATGGACGAGTGGCCCGATCGCTTCGGCATCATGGACTTCTACCTCAAGATATGTGCCCAGCATCCTATCTATGGCTACCTCAAAGAGGATCTTCGCCTGATGGATGTGGGTAAGATAGACACCCTCGATCAGGCTGAAGCCTTTGTGACCAACCCCTAACCACCGATCCCTCAGCCATTCGATCCCTCGTTCTCTCGATCATTCGATCACTCAACCCCTCGATCACTCGATCATTCGATTCCTCGATAAAACCACATTATTAATATATTATAACAACAAGATGCAACAGAAAATCATCATTCTGGACTTCGGAAGCCAGACTACACAGCTCATCGCACGTCGTTTGCGTGAGCTCGACACTTTCTGCGAGATTCTGCCCTACAACAAGTTCCCTCAGGGGGATCCAGACGTCATTGGCGTCATCCTGGCAGGTTCGCCTTATAGTGTGTACGATCCCGAAGCCTTCAAGGTGGATCTCAGCCAGTTCATTGGCCGTCTCCCCGTGCTTGGCATCTGCTATGGAGCACAGTTCATCGCCTACAACAATGGCGGTAATGTAGAGCCCGCAGGTAGTCGTGAGTATGGTCGTCAAAACCTTACCACCATCGACAAGACCTGCCCTCTCTTCCAAGGTTTTGATGACAACTCACAGGTATGGATGAGTCATGGCGACACCATCACTGCCATTCCTACGGGTGCGCAGGTGGTAGCCAGCACTCCTCAGGTGGAGAATGCGGCCTACTACATCCCCTCTTTCGAGGGAGGTAAGCCTGTCTTTGGCGTACAGTTCCATCCCGAGGTGTTCCACAGTATCCAGGGCACTTTGCTCCTGAAAAACTTTGTCGTAGGTGCCTGTGGCGGTCGTCAGGACTGGAGTGCGGCCAACTACATCGAGACCACCGTCAAGGAGCTTCGTGAGCAGATCGGTCAGGATCGTGTCATCCTCGGCCTCTCCGGTGGTGTCGACAGTTCGGTAGCAGCCGTTCTGCTCAATCGTGCCATTGGCAGTCAGCTCACCTGTATCTTCGTAGATCATGGTATGCTTCGTAAGAATGAGTTTACCGATGTCATGAAGGACTATGAGTGCCTCGGCCTCAACGTCATCGGTGTAGATGCCAGTGAGAAGTTCCTTGGCGATCTCGATGGTGTCACCGAGCCCGAGAAGAAGCGTAAGATCATCGGTCGTGACTTTGTAGAGGTCTTCAATGAGCAGGCCAAGGCCATCATCCAGTCTTCCGCTTCTGGAGAGGGTGGTGCAGTGAAGTGGCTGGCTCAGGGTACCATCTATCCCGACCGTATCGAGTCGCTCAACATCACTGGTAAGGTCATCAAGAGCCACCACAATGTGGGTGGTCTGCCTGAGGAGATGCATCTCTCCCTCTGTGAGCCTCTCAAGTGGCTCTTCAAGGATGAGGTTCGTCGTGTAGGTCGTGAGTTGGGTATGGCCGAGCATCTCATCACTCGTCATCCCTTCCCCGGTCCTGGTTTGGCTGTTCGTATCTTGGGTGCTATCACCCGTGAGAAGGTTCGCGTGCTTCAGGATGCCGACGACATCTACATCCGTGGCCTTCGCGAATGGAAGACTAAACTCACTACCGAAGAGGCCAAGCGTCTTCTTGCTGCCGGATGTCCCGCCGATCTTAACTCTCCCCTCGGGGAGTCGGAGGGGGCCGTTGAGGTAAGCCTCTATGACCAGATATGGCAGGCCGGTGCTATCCTCCTTTCTGAGGTTCGCAGTGTGGGCGTCATGGGCGATGAGCGTACCTATGAGAATCCCGTTGCTCTTCGTGCCGTCACCTCTACCGATGCCATGACTGCCGACTGGGCTCGTCTTCCCTATGAGTTCATGGCTAAGGTCAGCACGGAGATCATCAATAAGGTGAAGGGTGTCAATCGCGTATGCTATGACATCTCCTCAAAGCCACCAGCAACCATCGAGTGGGAATAATTGAGTAGACACTGTGCCCTTAGCTCGCAAAAGCCTTTGGCTCTCCTTGCCACTGTGCCCTTTGCGTTCGCAAAGGGTTATCCCTAACCATCTAAACTCTCATCGATGAGCAAACAAAACAAACCCGCAGCCTCTTGGGGTATCATTGCCTTACTGGCAGTAGCCTTGGTAGGTTATGTCTTCAAGGGCTATCTTCCTGATGGAGAAGATCCTGAGATGGCCGAAGAGAGTGCCCTCGGTGGCGCTTATGGCAGTCCTGAGGGTATGTCAGAAGACGATATGCCCGATGCAGTCGACGAACTCTACGACAGTAGCCAGACTTCCGCCCCTCTGGAGTATCCCAGAGGTGGCGAGAGCCATGGTCTGCTTGTGAGACATACCGGTTATGCCTTGAGTTTCGATACCATCCATCACAACCCCTTCTGGGTGGCTTGGGAACTCACTCGTCAGGAGTCGAAGGGTAGAGTAGGGCGTGCCGATGAGTTTGTGGAAGATCCTTCCATTCCCTCTCGTCATGCCGTTCGCCCCAGTACTTATAGCGGTTCAGGCTACAGCCGTGGACACATGTGTCCTGCTGGCGACCAGAAGTGGAGTGAGGATGCCATGAACGAGTCGTTCTACATGTCCAACATGTGCCCCCAGACCTTCGAGCTCAACAAGCTCTGGTGGGACTGGCTTGAGCGTGCTGAGCGTCAGTGGGCGGCCGATGAAGGTAGTGTATACATCGTCTGTGGTCCCATCTATGACGAAGGGCGTACGGTGAAGAATGTCAACAAGCGCAAGACCTTCTTTGTAGGCATTCCGCATCGCTTCTTTAAGGTCATACTCTCCACTCGCAAGGGTCATGAGAAGGCTTTGGCGTTCGTCTATCGCAATGATGCCTCCGACCAGCCTCTCGAGTCTTGTCTTTGCACAGTCGATGAGGTAGAGGCTCTCACGGGCTACGATTTCTTCTCGGGTCTCGCAGACCCCCTGGAGGATCGTTTGGAGGCTCACAGTTCACTGCTCGATTGGTCCGATGTACCTCTGCCTGAGTGGGAGTAGTCGTTGAGTGTTGAACGTTGAGTGTTGAACGTTGAGCGTTGAGCGAGGGCTTTGTCGAGCATAAGTTCTTAGCACTAAGCTCTCACCTCTCACCTTTCATCTCTCATCTCTCATCTTTGAGCCATAGTTCCCAACGCTTTTCCGTTGGGCCCAATAAACTTAAAAACTCCCTCCCCATCTACTCCCCATTAGGGAGCTGGGGGGATCCAAATTTAATTAATAACCCTTTTTACTAACTATTAATGTTTTTAGCTTATGAAGAATTTCTTCCTTAAAGCGAAATGTGTGCTTCTTGTGATGCTCGCTATGATGGGTATCCATGCACAGGCACAGGATGCCGTTACCGTCGAGGGTAAGGCTGTTCCCGTTGCCAACGTTCAGGCCGTGGAGGTTACAGATGCTCCTGGTGTGACTTATTCTGGCAAGACGGCCGAGTTTAGTGTTGCTGCCGTTTGTGAGGCTCTTGGTATTGAGTCCATCAAGGATGCTGCCGAGTACATCGTCAATCCTACCACCTGGGAGTGTGTGGAGAACACCTCCGATGGTTGGCGCAATGGTGCCGGTGACCTTTGTGGTTGGACCGACATCACCGAGGAGACTCGTGGCTACTGTGTGAAGATCCAGGAGCCCGAGAGTGGTTTGGTAGACTACCTTGGTGCACACCACAATGGTGTGTGGAACCTTGGCGATGTCTTCACCGCATACTGGGGTTTTGTAGCCAACAACAAGGCTTCTCTCGTAAAGGTGGTTGTCACCATCGAGGAGCCCAGCGTTGTACTCGAAGGTCAGAAGATCACTATCGCCGACACCCAGTATGTTGAGGTCAGCGATAAAGCTGGTGTACAGTATGCTGGTCTCACTGCTACCTTCGATGTAGCCAAGGTTTGTGAGGCTCTCGGCATCGAGTCTATCGCCGATGCTCAGCAGTACATCCTCAACCTCACCACTATGGAGGCTGTTGAGAACAAGACTGACGGTTGGCGCAACGGTGATGGCGATGCTCTCGACTGGGGCGCTATCACAGAGCAGACCCGTGGTTACTGCGTTAAGATCAGCGATCCCGCTTCAGGTGTCATCGACTATCTCGGTGCTCATGGCAATGGTGTATGGGAGGCTGACGAGTGGTTCGTTGGTTCTTGGGTATTCGTAGCCAACGGTAAGGCTTACATCGTTGAGGTTGATGTTCACTTCGCAAGTTCTTCCGACCTTCCAGTCATTGTTTTGCCTGAGCCTGAGACCGACATTACCAAGCTTCAGTTGGTAGGCAATGCTTCTGTTTCTCTGGAGCGTTACTATACTCAGGGCTTTGAGACCAACGATGTTGCCGTTAAGGCTTCCGACATTGCTGCAGCCTTTGGTCTGACTAAGGAGGAGCTGGCTGGCTCTTTCAACAAGATGATCTATGTAGACCAGTACAATGAGGGTACCAATATGGGCGTACTCGGTCTGCTTACCTTGACCGATGGCTGGTTGCGTACCTACATCAATAAGGATACCGATGAGATGACCGATGAGGTGATCGGTGGTAGTTATAGCGATGCTTGCTCATTCTACATTCATGATATGGCTTACAATCATGAGACCGATGAGGTAACCTTCACCCTGGGTCAGTACCCCGGTGCTCTCTCAGCAGGCGATGTTCGTTTTGTCAACCTCTATGTAGTATATGGCGACAAGGCTTATGTCATCAAGTGTACTGTTAATTTCTCTGAGCCTCCCTACAATGGTCTGGATGCCATGACCAAGGTTGGTAGCGAAACCATCACTCTCACCATGGAGCCCAAAACGGACTACTCATATACCTCGTTCACCCTCAACCTCGAGAACATCGCTGAGCTTCTGGGTGCAGAAAATACTGCCGATATCCAGATGCAGGGCTTGACCGAACAGGGTGGCCTTAGCAACGATCATACTGCCAACAATGGTGGCTGGTGGCTCGATGCCGCTGGTACCGTTAAGGTTTATCCTGGTTCATTCTTTATCGAACCTGCTGCCAACAACACTTGGACTGAGTTCCATGTAGGTCAGATGCCCAACACCAATGAGGGCGGTGAGGAGTACACTGCGAAGCTCTATCTGACGTATATGAGCAACTACTATGAGGTTGTTGTCAACCTGAAGATCACAGAGAAGCAGGAGATCGTAGATCCCGATGAGCTCCATGTAGTGGCTACTCGTACCATCACCATCAACCAGACCCAGAACAATGACTATGCTTGGAGTGAGGGTGTGGTTGTTCCTTATGAGGTTATCGAAGAAGCCATTGGTACTACCGACGTTCACCTCTATGCACTCGCTCTGGAGAGTACTGAGGAGGATCCCGTCTACACCGATGCATATTCTTGCGATCCCAAGCCCGGTTTCTGGTGCTTAAGCGATGGTCGTGCCACCACTTGGGGCAACTCAAGCGTTTGGGGTATGTCTATTGTGCGTCAGAATAGTGCCGATGGTGTAGTATTCAACTGCATCCAGTATCCTGGACTCACCGCTACTGGTGAGACCTACAATGGTTCTTACTTCCTGGCCAACCCCGAGAATGGCGCAATGCTTCAGGTCAACATCGTCTACAACATTGTAGAGAGCATCGAGGAGCTGGAGGTAGTAGGTGAGGAGAGCGTTGTACTGATGGCTTCTGACGATGAGTTCAAGCTGGAGGTTAAGCTCGAGGAGATCGCTACTCTCCTTGGCTTCGAGACTGCCGATGAGCTCATTGGGGCCGACTGTATGCGTGCACTCAACGAGGCTGGTGTTTATGACGCTCCCGTTGTTCCTTCCAACGGTCTCTTGCTCGACGACAACGGTTTCGTAGTTGTTGAGGGCAATGTAGGTATCTATGTTGACGGTAGCAATCTCTGCACCTACTGCAATGAGGACGCTCCCACCAACTGGAGTGTGAAGACCGACATCTGCTTCCAGAATGAGGGCAAGCAGTACATCTTCCATGTAGTCCTCACCAGTGCCGACAAGTATGAGGAAGCTGTAGCCATCAAGCAGCAGGTGGCTGGTACCACTTCTGCTAAGCTCTTCGACCTCCAGGGTCGTCAGGTAAGCCGTGCTCAGAAGGGCATCTTCATCCTCAATGGCAAAAAGGTAGTAAAGTAAGGGCCTCACCCCGCCTCCCCCGAACACTTCGTTGGGGGAGGTGCCTCATTCAAAGTGACGCCACTGGAAGAGAAGAGCGATAAGCTCACAGTTTCCAGCTTAAGCCACTCTTCCCAACGGTTGACCGTTGGGCCCCTCTAATAGACAGGAGACGAGCACTTTCATGTGCTCGTCTCTTTTTTTTGCCTGATTTTCTTGCCCCCTATCGATAAATATGCTAAATTTGCGTGTGATATACCAAAAGATGACAAAGCGATAGTCCATTTTGATTATTAACGGTGGAAAATTATGACCACCACCTAAAATCTATTTGATATGAAAAAACTTTTCTATTCTCTATGCTGTCTTCTGGCACTCTGTGCTTGCCAAGGCAACAGTGGTGAGTTCAAGTTCACCATGAAGGTTCAGGAGGGAGAAACCTCCAAAATGTTTTACATCTATCACACCGATAGTGCTGATTATTCCAATGTCATGGCGGTCATCGACTCCGTACCCGTTGTGGATGGTAAGATAGAGTATGTCACCAAGCTCGACCAACTGGCTCTCGGCTTCATTGCCAATGGTACCCAGGAGAACGCCACCTCTATGTACTCTCTCTTCCTCGTTCCCGGTGAGGAGTGCGAAGCTACCTGTGATGGTGAGGAACTGCATGTCGATGGTTCGGAGTTCTATGCCCAGATGCATCAGGCCGATGAAGCTGTAGCCAAGCAGAAGCAGGCTGTCATGGACTTTATCAGTGATGCTCAGCAACAGCTTGAGAATGCCGGTGAGGGTGCCGATTCGCTCCACATAGCTCTAGAGACTAAGTACGAGGAACTCTTCAATAAGGTACAAGATGATGCCAAGGCATACTTGAAGCAACACTCTAAGGAAGCAGGCGTAGTGGCGCAGATGTTCAATACGTTAACTTATGAGGATGTCCTCTCTCTTATGGACCTTAGTGTGAAGGAAGGCGTCATGAAGCCCTACTTCGACTATGTACAGAAGCAGATGGATGCTCAGAAGGAGCGTGAGACGAAGATGCTTGAGGCCAAGAAGAAGGTTGCCGATGGTGCAGAAGCTCCCGATTTCACCCTCAACGACATCAATGGCCAGCCTCTCACCCTCTCTTCTCTCCGTGGCAAGTACCTCGTACTCGACTGGTGGGGATCATGGTGTGGTTGGTGCATCAAGGGTATACCCGATATGAAGGAGTACTACCAGAAGTACGCTGGCAAACTGGAGATCCTCGGTATCGACTGCAATGACTCTGAGGAGGATTGGAAGAAGGCTGTTGCCGACAATGAGCTTCCCTGGAAGCATGTTTACAATCCTCAGTCTTCCACTCTCCCCATGGACTATGCCATCGAAGGCTTCCCCACCAAGATCGTCCTTTCTCCCGAAGGTACCATCTTGAAGACTGTGGTTGGCGAGGATCCCGCCTTCTACACCTATCTCGATAGCCTCTTGGCAGATTGATTTATCCCACTCCCCCTTTATACAAAAAAGAGAAGAGAGCTTCCTGCTCCCTTCTCTTTTGTTCTCTTACCCCAGCCACAGTGCCCCAACCGTTCGCTTGGTCTCTCATTTCGCGTCCTTCGCCCCTCGCTCAACGCTCAACACTCAACGCTCAACGTTTAGAAACTCCCTCACCTTCTTCTTGTATTCCCTGTTCACCCTTCCGAAGGACTGCCCGTGTCCCACTCCGGCAGGTATCCAGAGCTCCTTCTTTCCGTCTTTCACCTCATATACCTCGTTCACCATTTTGGTAGGTACATAGGTGTCTGCTCCACCATGTATGAAGAGCATAGGCAGATGGCATTTCTCCACCTGTTTTACAGAAGACGCCTCCTTAAATCCCCATCCGTATTTTCGCTTACAGCGGTGGTCTGCCCATTTCAGTATGGCCGTATATTTACCCTTCACCACAGCGCTGAACTGCTTGTACACATCCGAGTATCCGCAGTCCTCTATGAAGGCCTTCACGTACGTCATGCCTTGGGCTTCCACCTCACCACTCACCATCATGGTGGTGGCGCCACCCATCGACACTCCCGTCACTATCATCTCCGTGTCCTCCCCATTGAGGCTGAATATGCGATTGGCCATCTTCATCCACTCCAGCATGTCCAGACGGTCGAGCCATCCCATCTGCCTCATCTTTCCTTCGCTCAGACCATGGGCATAGAAGTCGGGTAGGAGCACGTTGTATCCCAGTTCACGATTGTAGAAAAGTGCCATATTCAGCATGGAGGCCGCATTGCCCGTATATCCGTGCAGTATCACGGCCGTCTTTCGTGTCGGCTTCTCTGCCTTGCGGTATATCGCATGAAGCTTTGCCCCATCGTTGGGACTCACCATGGTCGTATCCTTCACTTCAGCCATCCAGCTTCCGTTCCTTCCCTGGTAAGATTTTATGGTTTGCTCATATCGACTTCGGTCCTTCAACTCATCCCTCTTCAGGGCATAGTTCAGCACCATCTGAGGCACACAACTGCTCATCAGCACCATCACGCCCATCCCCATCACTATCGTCCTTATCCTTCTCATCCTTCTCCTTTTCTTTTTACCTTCTTCCTTCTTTGAGCTATTGTTCCTCGGGCTTTTCCCCGAGGTCTTCTCCTTTTTGTTCATCCCCCTCTTGCCACTGTGCCCCAAGCGTTGGCTTGGGGTCTCTGTTCTTTCCCTCTCGCTTCTCTCTCAACACTCATCGCCCTTCGCTCGACGTCAATCCCTCTCCCTCATCTTGTGAACCACATACCCTATCATCCATGCTATCAGGGTATACATGGCACAGTCGGAGAAATAGGTGGACCATCGGTAGAGGCTGTAGTCGCTCACGCCCCATTCCTTCAGCGGATTTCCTCCGAAGAATGCCGGTTCGTTTTGAAAGCTCACCGTCCATTCGTCTATGCCCTTCACCGTACCCATCACATAGGCCAGTATACAGCACACCACGGCCATTATCAAGGCAGGTCCTATCAGTTTCGGAGCCTCTTTGGCCATGAATATGAATGCAATCAAGAGTGCCAGTACCCAGCACACGATTCTCACAGGTATATACACAAGACCCACAGCACACAGCCCCACATAAGCCAGTATGCCGAGTCCCTTCACCAACTTCTTCATCTTGCTCTTCCGCCTATGGTGGTGATGATGGCGGTGATGATGTCGATGTTCTCCCATTTTCTCTTTCTACCTTTATCTCTTTCTTTTTCCTTCTTCCTTCTTTGAGCCATTGTTCCTCGGGCTTTTCCCCGAGGCCTTCGCTCATCACTCATCGCTCAACGTCAACATTGCCCCTTCCAGAGGCTTTGGAGGTTGCTGGCGAAACTTGATGGTCTGTGTCTGCCAGTCCATGGACTCCACGATGGCGATGGACTCCACCTGGTAGCCCTCCTCTCGGAGTTCCTTGCCACCCTTCTGCTGTCCCTTCTCTATGGCGATGCCGATGCCCGCCACGGAGCCACCAGCCTGATGTACAAGGTCTATGAGCGCATGAGCCGCCTGCCCGTCGGCAAGGAAGTCATCCACGATGAGTACCTTGTCGGTAGCGTGCATGTAAGGTTTTGAGACAAACACCTGGTTCATCTTCTTGTGCGTGAACGAGTAAGCCTCCGACACATACTTGTCATCTGTACTGTTGGCCGTCTGACTCTTTTTTGCAAATACCACGGGTACGTCATACAGTTCGCCGAGTAGGGTAGCAATGGCGATACCCGACGCCTCGATGGTGAGTATCTTGTTCACCTCCACACCCTTAAACCTGCGCTTGAATTCGCAAGCCATCTGGCGCATGATGTCGATATCTATCTGGTGGTTCAGAAAACTGTCCACTTTCAGTATGTTACCTTCCTTTATCACACCATCGTGCAATATCTTCTCTTCCAAAAAGTTCATATCTGTATGTATTTTTTCGGTTATCATTCTGTAAAAAAGGCACTTTGCCCCTTTACTTCCTTGCAAAGGTCGTAAAACATCCCGACATATGCAAATTATCTGCCCCTTAATTGAACATAAATCAATCAAGGCCCAGCCTTTCGGCTGAGCCCCGTCCTTTTTTTACTCTTCCCTGCCGTTAACGGCAGGTTCCTTCTCATCGGTTGTCGTTCCCTTTCCACCGTGCCCCAAGCCTTCGTTTGGGGTCTCTGTTCTTTCCCCCTCGCTTCTCGCTCATTGCTCCTCACCCTCGCTTCTCGCTCATCGCTTTTCGCTCAACGCTCAACACACGAGGCTTTGCCTCGTGACTAAAACCCCACCGCCCTCATCTGCTTCTTCCCCATGTTTTCCTGCTTGCAGGCTTCATGGATGGCATTGATGTCGAGCTCTTCGCTGTCCGCCAGCACATTGTTGATGAGTTGCTTACGTGCGATGTTCTCTATCTGTCCGCCACTGAAAGCGTATGTCTTTGCCAGCTCGAGCGCATCCTTGTCGCTCAGTTCCGGAAGCATCGCCTTCCAGATATGTTGGCTCTCCTTGGGAGTGGGTTTCTCAAACTCTATCTTGTAGAGAAATCTTCTCTCGAAGGCAGGATCCAGCGAACCGGTCAGGTTCGTTGTGGCTATCATGATGCCCTGGAGCTTCTCCATCTCCTGGAGGATGATGTTTTGCATCGCATTCTCCATCTTGTCCACACTTCCCACGGCACCCTCTGAGCGCTTGCAGAGCAAGGCGTCTGCCTCATTGAAGAGGAGGATGGGAGCCATGTCGCTTTCCTTGGCCAGACGCTCATAGCGGTCAAACACCTCCTTGATGTTCTTCTCCGTCTCGCCCACCCATTTGGAGCGAATACTGGGTACATCCACCAGCATGATGTCTCTTCCTGTGAGTCGGGCCAACTGCTGTGCCGTCTCCGTCTTTCCTGTACCGGGAGCTCCATAGAAGAGACAGGCAAATCCTGTGCGCATCCCCATGTCTTTTAGGCGCTTCTGCACTCGCTCCATCCGTTCCTTCCCGAGGAGAGCCTGCAGTTGCTCCACCTGTCGTGTCACGCCCTCGTTGTAGTAGAGAGCCTTGGGTGTGATATCCTCGTGCCGTGTGAGGTCGGCACGCCTGTCCTTAGTCGCTTTCAGTTTCAGTTCGCTCAGCACCTCACGCTTGGTGTAGTCTGTGAGCTGGTAGTGCTCAGGGTCCACCTGTCCCTCCACGAAGGAGTTCTCCACCAGTTTCAGCTTCAGCAGTACGTGCTCGCCAGCATTGAGCTGAGTCATATGTCGGCAGAGGCAGTACGCTTCGAAGTAGTCTTCCAGGTCGCATCGCCCTATGCGGTTGTCCTGATTGTTGATGAAGAGACGACACATCACCAGGAAGAGCGTCAGTTCCTCGTCAGAGAGGCCGAAGGAGCGAAGTCGGCCAGTGAGTTCCAGTTGAGGGTTGCTGTCCAGGAGCTCATTCATGCAGAGGTGCATCTCGTCGTCCCCTATCTCGTACTCCTCCCGCTGAAGGAGCAAGCTGTCTATCCGAGAGTACAGTTCCTCTGCACTCAGGTGGTCCATGCGTTCCGGCTCGGGCAACTTATCATTGCGGAGGCACTCTATCGTGTGTGCCGGTATGCGGTAGGTGAGATCTCCGTCCCGCTGTCTCTTGCGCATGATGATGCCCTTGCGCACCAGACTGTCTATATGCTTTACCACCGTCAGCATCTTCACGGGTCGCACATCGAAGTGTCGTGCTATATCCCTCAGACTGATGCGACAGTCATTGCACTGATCCACGAAGACCGACATCATAAGCGTCTCCATCTCATTGTCCAGCCCCAGCCTCTCCGTCAGTTCCTTCAGCACAGGCTCTGCTTGCGATATCACCCTCGGCTTCCCCCTCTTCACCTCTATGAGGAGCCCCTCATCGCTCGTCATCTCCACGATTTGCTCCACCAGTTCCAATACATTCAACTTCTTCATCCAAGTAGCATTCTTTGTCATAGTCTATTTCCTCCTTTTTTCATCTTTCATCTTTTCTTCCTTCTTCCTTCATCCTTTCTTCCTCCGTCCTTTCGTCCTTTGGCCCTATTGACCTTGTTCCCTTTCATCCTTCGTAGCGAAGCGTTCGTGTTTTTCTTGTACCGCAAGGCTCTCTTTTATTAATACCCTCCACTCCCCAAAGGTAACCACCCATCCTGCCTTTTTTTATTCATTTTTCCCCTCCTCCTTTTTCTATGAGTCCCCGTTATTTTTCCCCCAAGCAATGCTTGGGGATCTCTCTTCCCCCATTCCTCTCCCTTTTTCCCTTTTCCTTCTTCCCTTTTCCTTCTTCCTTCTTTGAGCCATAGTTCCTCGGGCTTTTGCCCGAGGC
>JAZLII010000070.1:0-11661 GCA_045617275.1 Bacteroidaceae bacterium | reverse complement strand
TGTTTTGTTTTGTGTTTGGGTTGTTTGAAATTTGGGTTAATTCTCTCGTTTGAGCCTCTGCAGGTGGCTCGGGTTGGTCACGCTAATGGCTTTTGATTTTCATGCGTATGATCGGCCGAAGTCATGCGTATGTCGATCTCTGGCCAGAAGGTGGTCGTCTCGCTTGATTGACAATGCAAAGGTACAACATTTGGGAAGCGCGTTGGTGCGCAAAGGTACGTTAAGGACGAAGTGGCGTAATAAGGTGCACAATGGTGCAATAAGGTGCGCTTATTTTTGCTAAATACGTAAATATTTCGTACCTTTGCAAAACAGAATTCAACAGAAAAACACATCCACTATGAAAAGCAAATTGAAGTCAGAGATAGCCTATGCCTGTGGCATGAGTCGCAATACCTTTGGTCGCTGGTATGCATTGCATAAGGCAGAGATCGTCAAGCTCGGTGTCAACCCCAATGCCAGGCTCCTTCCTCCCAAGGCTGTGAGATACATCTGCGAGGAGCTCGGAATCATCGAAGAGGACTTCCAATAACTTCTGAAGGGACTTTTGATATATTCAAGTTACCTTGTGATGGATTGAGAATCAGTCACTTACGATGCCTCTATGAAGATTTATGTATTATTTTGTTATAACTTTTATACACGCGCACGTTATAGAAGTTAAGAAGAAATAATGAATAAAAGTTATAATTGGCCACCGAAATGCCTGTAATTCAGCCATTTACTGATGAATTCAGAAAAGCCAAAAGTCCCTTCAGAAGTTATTGAAACTCATGGCGTCGCATTTTCCTCCTCTATTCTTTGCCGGTTAAAGATTTATTGTTATCTTTGCAGAAATATGTTTGCACGTGCGCATTATGCATACGATCATGGAAAACAAGGGCGGCGAGATGGATGCCCCCGAGAAAATGACACGCTAACAATATGGCAAAGAAGCAAGATACTATCTCAATAGGATTTGAGGACAAGATATGGAAGGCTGCAGATGTGCTGAGAGGCAATCTGAATGCAGCAGAGTATGAGGGCGTAGTGCTCGGACTGATCTTCCTGAAGTATATCAGCGACAAGTTTGAGGAGAAATACCAGGAGCTGAAAGCAGACGAGTATGCCGATGAAGAGGATAAGGATGAGTACATTGCCGAGAATGTCTTCTTCGTACCCAAGGAGGCACGATGGGGAGAGATCAGCAAGGTGGCTCACGCTCCAGAGATTGGTATCAAGATAGACAATGCGCTGACGGCTATAGAGCAGGAGAACGACCGCTTGCGTGGCGTATTGCCCAAGAACTATGCACGCCCCGAACTTGACAAGCGTCGTCTGGGCGATGTCGTGGACCTCTTTACCAATATCGAGATGCACGATGCCGGAGACGAGAAAGACCTGCTTGGCCGTACCTATGAATATTGCTTGCAGAAGTTCGCTTCGATGGAAGGAAAGAACGGAGGCGAGTTCTACACACCCAGCTGTATTGTCCGCACCCTCGTAGAGGTGCTCGAGCCATACAAAGGTCGTGTGTACGACCCCTGCTGTGGTTCGGGTGGTATGTTCGTACAGAGTGCCAAGTTCCTTCAGCGACACAGCGGTAACATGCGCGACATCAGCGTGTATGGTCAAGAAGCCAATCCCACAACATGGAAGATGGCTCACATGAACCTTGCCATCCGAGGCTTGGAGGCAAACCTTGGCAAGAGCTTTGCCGACACCTTCTTTGATGACCAGCACCCTACGCTGAAGGCCGACTTCATCATGGCCAATCCACCCTTCAACATGGACGAATGGGGGCGAGCCCAACTACAAGAAGATGCTCGATGGCAATATGGTCTCCCTCCTGCAGGCAATGCCAACTTTGCCTGGATACAACATATGATTCACCATCTCTCCCCCACTGGCAAGATAGGACTTGTGCTGGCTAATGGTGCATTGAGCAGTCAGACCGGAGGCGAAGGAGAGATACGCCGAGCCATTGTGGACGCCGACCTCGTAGAAGGTATCATAGCCCTTCCCTCACAGCTTTTTTACAGCACCGGTATCCCCGTCAGCCTTTGGTTCATCACCCGAGGCAAGAAGCAGGCAGGCAAGACCGTGTTCATCGATGCCCGCAATATGGGTACGATGGTGACACGCAAGCTTCGTGAGCTTACCCCCGACGAAGACATCAAGAAGATAGCCGACACCTTCCATGCCTTCCAGCGTGGCGAGGAGGTAGATGAGAAAGGCTTCTGCGCTGCAGTCAGCACCGCCGACATCGCCAAGCAGGACTATATTCTCACTCCTGGTCGCTATGTAGGCATAGCCGAAGATGAAGGTGATGGTGAACCCTTTGAGGAGAAGATGGCACGCCTCACGGCATCGCTCAGCGAGCTCTTTAAGGAGAGCCATAAGCAGGAGGAAGAGATACGGAAACAGTTAGGAAGCATAGGTTGGGAGATTTAGATATGGTTTTATCAGAGGCTTGTATACTTATAGCAGATTGTCCTCATACATCAGCAAAGGATGAAGGACAAGGAATAGCTTTGATTCGCACTCCTAATGTTGGTAAAGGTAGGCTTATACTTGACAATGTACATCGAGTATCTGAGGCTATATATCAAGAAAGAATAGCTAGAGCCGTACCTAAAACAGGTGATCTTATACTTGCACGAGAAGCTCCAGTAGGAAATGTTGCCATAATACAAGAAGGTCAAAAAGTATGCCTGGGACAGCGTGTCGTTCTGATAAGAGCAAATACCGACATTGTACTCCCTGATTATCTCGTGTATTATCTTCTCTCTACACCAGTTCAGCACAAACTGATAAACCAAACTAATGAAACAACAGTTGCTCACCTCAATGTTGCAAACATTAGAAATCTTGAGGTGTCTTTTCCTAACATTAGAGTTCAGCACCGCATTGCTTCCATCCTCTCATCTCTCGATCGCAAGATAGAGCTGAACAACAAGATCAATGCTCAGCTGGAAGAGATGGCACAGGCTATCTTCAAGAGTTGGTTTGTTGACTTCGAGCCCTTCAAGGATGGAAAGTTCGTAGAAAGCGAATTGGGAATGATACCCGAAGGGTGGAGAGTGGGAAAGTTTACAGAGATCATGACTCTTAATCCTGGTGGAACACCTAAAACATCAGTAGAAGAGTATTGGGAAAATGGCAACATTCCTTTCTTCAGTCCTAAGGATGTATCCGGAACCTATTGTTTTGACACGGAAAAACATATAACAACCAAAGGATTAGAAAATTGTAGCAGCAAACTTTATCAAAAGGATACGGTATTCATTACTTGCAGAGGTACCGTAGGTAAAGTAACAATGGCGGCAACGCCTATGGCGATGAACCAATCAAATTATGCTATTATTGCAAAAGATGGTTATTGCCAAACATTTTCTTTCTTTCTCACCAAGTCTATTGTAGATAAATTGCTAAAAAAGGCCAACGGTGCAGTCTTCTCTGCTATTACAACAAAGGACTTTGATGAAAAAATAGTGGTACCACCATATGAAGAGGTTCTAAAATTTGATCGGATAGTAGATCAAATTCTCAAGAAAATAATAATTAACGGCCTTGAAAACCTCCACCTCGCCCAACTCCGTGACACCCTCCTTCCCAAGCTGATGAACGGTGAAATAGAGCTTCCTGACGATGACTACCTGCAACATTGCTTGTACTACAAGGGAGAAGAAGAATGTCCCTTCCCTGCAGGCACGCATGCTGCTTGGTATTGGAGAGATGAAGCAATGGGACAAGATGAGAATCACAGAAGGATTGGTCATTCATTTATTGAAAAAGGTCTCCAGTTCATACCACTTCCTGCAGAACAAGTACAGCAACTGCCCTCTGATATCCAGGAGATGCTGGCATATGCGACAGCTTGTGCATGCAACATGCAACCTATGGGTGGTGATGAATACCTCAAGCACTACGGAAAGAGCATTGAGGAACTTAATGAGATAGATAAGAAATAAGAGAAATACCCAAACTCATATACGGCGAAATAGAACTATAGACTATGGCAGACGACCACCACGACATACCAAAAGTGCTCAACACGCAGATTAACTGGAAGGATCTCTACTTCTATCAGAAGTCCGATGTGATCTATCAGTTGGCCTTCGCCTTCTGCGACCGCCTCATACATCTCTACAAGGATCGTACACGCGACCAGGTGATACAGGCGGCGCGATCGGGCAAGCAGAACTTCGTGGAAGGACTGGCAGACGGTGTGACATCTACGGAGATGCAGATGAAACTGCTCAATGTGGGACGCTCGTCGCTACAAGAACTGCGAGAAGACTTTGAGGACTATATAAAGTCGAGACACCTCCGATTCTACAAAGCCGGTGACCCAGAGTTTGATCCCATGCTCACCTATTGCCGTAGCCACAATGAGCTACCGGACTACGAGCCCTTCTTTCAGCAATGGACCGACGAGCAGATGTGCAACTACGGCATCACCCTCTGCCGTATGGTGGACAAGATGATATGTAGCTACCTCGAGCGAGTTGACAATGAGTTTGTGACGCAGGGAGGCATCAAAGAGCGCATGTACCGTGCCCGCACCGGCTATCGCCAACAGCAGGATGAGCGCCTCAAACAGTTGGAGGCCGAGCGCCCCCAGCTCGAGAACAGCCTGCAGGAGCTCCAACAGCAACTCCGCGAAATGCAAGATCAGCTCACCCAAACGCAAGCAGAAGCCACCCGATGGAAGACTGCCTACGACGACTTAAGAGAACGCGCCCTGAATGCCTACTACCAGCAAAAGGAGGAGATAGCAGAGCTGAAGAGGCAGTTGGAGGGCAAGAAGGCATAGAAGAGCTAGAAGACCTAGATGGCCTAGAAGACCTAGATGGCATAGAAGAGCTAGATGGCCTAGAAAAGAAAGACGACAATGGCAGACACCTACAAATATACAGAAGACGCTTACGAGATGACGGTAGTTGCGCTCTTGCGTGACGAACTGGGCTATACCTATGAGTATGGCCCGGACGTGGACCGCGACTTCTCTGAGCCCTGGCATCCATTGATGCAGAATTTTATCTCTGCAATCAACCCTGGTGTGCCTCGGGAGGTAATAGCAGAAGCATATCGGAAGCTCACGACATTGACGGATGGAACACTCCTACAGAGAAACGAGCAGTTCGTAGAGTGGCTGCAAAGCGGGCTTCCCATCACGATGTCTATCAAAGGCGAGGACAAGAGTTTTTTGATTCGCCTTGTCGACTATGATAACCCTCTGAACAACGACTTCAGGGTAGTCAATCAATGGCGTGTGGAGGAGATAGAGAACAAACGACTCGACCTCGCAGTCATGGTGAACGGCCTGCCCGTTGTCGTAGGAGAACTCAAAAGCGCCATAGCAGACGATACGGACGTTCACGATGCATACTCACAAGTGAAGAACTATCAGCTCGTTTTGCCTCGCCTCTTTACCTACAACGCCTTCAATGTCATCAGCGACATGACAGAGACAAGGGCGGGTACCTTGACGGCCAAGGAGAACCGATACATGGAGTGGAAGGTTTGTGACAGCCGAATGCAGAGCGGAGCTCGCTCCAGCTATGCTGAGGCGCATCCAAAGCTCGCCAGCAAAGCTGGCAAGACTGTAGATGGATTGTATCATAGCACCCTCATTGCAGACTACACCACATTCTTCAAGGGGATGTTTGAGAAGCGTCGATTCGTAGACATCCTTCGCAACTTCATTCTCTTTGACCAGGGAAATACAAAGATACTCACGGCATACCATCAGTACTATGCTGTGAACAAGGCTCTCATAAGAGCCAAGGAGGCTTTGGCCGGAAATGGCAAGATAGGTGTATTTTGGCACACACAAGGATCGGGCAAGAGTCTCTCCATGGTGTTTCTCTCACACTTGCTCATACAGCAGATCCCTGAGCTTACCCTCGTAGTAGTGACAGACCGCAAGGATCTCGACAATCAGCTCTTTGCCCAGTTTGCCCGATGCAAGAACTTCCTTCGCCAAGAACCAGTCAACGCCAATAGCCGAGAGCAGCTTGGGGAGCTCCTACGTGACCGTAAGAGTGGAGGCATCATATTCACCACCATTCAGAAGTTTGAAGAGGGCGATTCGGCTCTTTCCACTCGTCGCAACATCATCGTGATGACCGACGAGGCACACCGCAGCCAGTACGGAGACGAAAGATGGGACGAGAAGAGCCAATCGATGAAGAAGGGATTCAGTCAGAAGATGCGCGAAGCACTCCCTGGTGCATCGTTCATCGGCTTCACAGGTACACCCATCAGCGACAGAGACCGCGACACGGAGGAGGTCTTTGGCAACTACATCGACATATACGACATGAGCCAGGCCGTAGACGATGGCGCCACACGCCCCGTCTACTACGAGAGTCGTGTAGTCAACATCGAATTGGATCAAGACATACTGAAACTGCTTGACCAGGAATTTGACGCCCTGGAGGAGGAAGGTGCTACGGAAGAGCAGATCAAGGTGGCAAAGCAAGAGTTGTCACACCTTGAAGAACTGCTCGGCAGCGATGAGTGCATAGACTCCCTCGTGAATGACATACTCGCTCATTACGAAGACAACCGTCAGCAAATCTGCACAGGCAAGGCGATGATTGTTGCCCTAACGAGAAAGATAGGTATCAAGATCTATCAGAAGATACTCGAGCTACGCCCCGGATGGGAAGAGAAGGTAAAGGTGGTGATGACCTCAACCAACAAAGACCCAGAGGAGTGGAAGGACATCATCGGCACAGACAAGCAGAAACAAGAATTGGCTCGTCGTTTCAAGGATGACGACGACCCAATGAAGATAGCTATCGTCAGGGATATGTGGCTGACTGGTTTCGATGTACCTTCTTTGAGCACGATGTACGTGTATAAGCCCATGTCAGGTCACAACCTCATGCAGGCTATTGCCCGAGTGAACCGAGTGTTCCCCGGCAAGGAAGGTGGCTTGATCGTAGACTATGTGGGTATAGCGCAGGCATTGAAGAATGCCATGAAGCAGTACACGAGTCGAGACAGAAACCGATTCGGAGACCCCAATATCGCCAAGGCTGCTATGCTCAAGTGGCAGGAAGAATTGGAGATATGCCAGGACTTCATGCATGGCTTCGACTACGAGCCTTTCTTTAGTGGAGACAATGCGAAGATGGGCCTTGCAATAACCCATGGTATCAACTTTATGCTTGTACCCACCAAGGAGCAAGCACGCAAGGATTTCATCGAGCATGCAAGATCGCTTCACAACGCAACCACGCTTTGCCGATCACTGCTCAACGATCATCAGAAGAAAGAGGTCTGCTACTTCGACGCAGTCCGTGTGGCTTTGGAGCGACTTAGCAAGAAGGGAAAGATAAGTAAGACTGAGATCAACGATCGTATCAACGAGTTGCTTCGCCAAAGCATCAAGAGCGAAGGAGTGATCAACCTCTTCGGCGACAATCAGCTGGAGTTCTCTCTCTTCGACGAGGCCTTCATGGAAGAGATAAAGAACATGAAGCAGAAGAACCTCGCTGTAGAGCTCCTCACAAAACTTCTCAAAGAGAAGATCAAGGATAAGCAGAAGGTCAACGTCATACGAAGCGACCTTTTTAGCCAGATGCTCAGTCAAAGCCTCTCCAACTACCTAAAGGGCATGCTGACCAACGAAGAGGTGATTGATGAGTTGCTGAAGCTTGCCCAGCAGATGAAGGAAGAGCAAGAGAAGGGCAATGATTTGGGCCTGTCGGATGAGGAGATGGCATTCTATGACGCCTTGTCTACTCCCGAGGTTGTGAAGCAAGCCTTTAGTGATGAAGAGTTTATCGCTCTAACTAAAGAACTTACAGATATACTACATAAGAATCGCACCATAGACTGGAATCTCAAAGAATCCGCTCGTGCCTCTATGCGCGTGATGGTGAAGCGACTCTTGAAGAAATACAACTATCCTCCCGAAGGTCGAGAGAAAGCCCTCGAAACCGTGATGCGCCAATGCGATCACTGGGCCGACCAACAGGATATCACATATACAGAAGAGATGAAGACCGTCACCGTCAGCATGCGCCCCTACGTCGATACTGAAGAAGATCAAGACGTACTGCAAGTGGCTGAGACAGATGACAGTTATGGTAAGAAATAGATAGATATATACTGATATAACACACATACAAAGACGCTACGAACTGAAGCTTCTTTACACATAAGGAACCTGCAAGAACCAAAGACAAGAAGACAGTTACAGCAAGAGCGTCCACACCGATTTGGCGTGGGCAGTGCTTGTTTGTACCCTTGTCAAAGGTTCATGCAGGTTCCAATGTGTAGGTCGAGCGAGCCTCCTGCCCATGCCATTTTTTCAAAAGATGAGTAAGGTATGAAAATTTCGAATCTTAGTATCCCAGATTTGCGTGATGAGGATGATGTGCTTGAAGATGATGATATCACCTTTCAAGAAGCCTATGAAAGGTTGTGCCGGCACGCCAATCTTTTCATAGACAGCTTACCATTATTCATCAGAATTATCAAGCATACAGTGGCTGAAGATGCGGAATGCATGTCGCTTTATCACGTTTATAATTTGATTGTTAACAACGCGAGGCTACTGATGGGCAGTCTTCATCTAATGTACGACAAACTATACCGCACCCTGACATACGATTACTATGATGAAATAAAGGAGTTGTCGCAAAAAATGGAACCCCTGTTCGTACAATTTCTTAATTTGGATCTACATCAGGGGGAGAAAATCAAAGAGTACATTGAGGGCATAGATGGTCACGATATTTCTTTGGGTGGAGATAAATGGTTTATAGCATCAGAGCGCATCACCGCGAGTCTTATCACCACGAAGGGGTTGATAGAGGGGGTCAGAACCCATTTCCTGATGCTCTTCTTTGTTCGGGCCCAAAGAAGCAAGAAGTGCTCAGGCTTGGTCTTTCGAGCGAGATGGAAGAATTACCAGAAAGTGGTCTTCCCTTTGAAATGGGAAAGATATAAAAAGCAACTGTTTGATACCCGTTTGAAATATATAGAGCCCAATTCTTCAACGCTTAATGAAATTAGAAAAGAATGGCTGATTACGATTAACGAATTACCATTGGGCAAGTGCTGGGATGAGTACCATCTGGAGGGAGACGAAGAACTGGCCTATCAACTCTCAAAACTAAATGCAACAGAGGATGATATGGACATCTTCTTTCTTACTCTTGGTAAATACTATGCCATGAGCAAATGGATAGAAGAACGCATAGAGTATGAATCGAAAGGCGATGATGTCTTCAGATTATGGGTGGATGTGTACCAGTTAAAGCAACATTTGAGGTTCTGGGTGAACGGAGAGATGAAGCGTGGAAAGGGTGAAAATGAAGGAAAGACACAGGAATACTGGCTTGTTTTTTGGTGTGTAATGAATGAGTTGGATATGATCCGAAAAGATGTGAGGCCTGATGAATTTGCAACAAAGATGAGCGAAATGTTCCCCGACACCGAGATCCCATGTGTCTATGAGTCTTGGAGAAAACTAAGAAACAAGGACAATCATGATAAACCCATCAATAGGTGGGCTGCAAATGACAAGTTTCTTTCCTTTGCCAATGATCTAATGGAGAAACTACTTTCATGCCGAAAGAATTTCAGTCGTGAGATGATCATCGAATAGACCGAGATCTCTCGAAATATTGGGAAGGCCTTATATGGGCTTTCCCATTTTTTTTCTGTTCTTTCCCAGAATTAGCCATAAAGGGGAGCCGGCATGGGAAGGAGATTTCCCATATTACGGCCTTTCCGTACTTTTGCCACCGCATTCCGAGACGTGGGGCACCTATGCAGCCCGTCCATAGATATGCGGATGCCATGTTGCCTATGGGTAATATAGTAAAGTATGTGCATGAGCAGTTCGGTCCGATCCGTATCTGCCAGAGCGAAGGTAAGGAGTGGTTCAATCTCCACGATGTATGCAAGCCGTTGGAGATTGCCAACGTGGGCAATGCCAAGTCACGCCTCTCTAAGGGGGGTATCCGTATCATGGACACCCCGGTCACCAACCAGTATGGCGTCACCTACAATCAGCCTATGACCTACATCGACGAGCCCAACCTCTACCGATGCATCTTCCAGAGTCGCAAGGCTGAGGCTGAGCAGTATCAGGCGTGGGTGTTTGAGGAGGTGTTGCCTCAGATCCGTCGGACGGGTAGTTACAGCCTGGCTACGGCGAAGGAGAACGAGCAGCGACAGCTGTTGCAGTTGCTGAGCTCGCCCGAGGGCTTGATCACGGTATGCAAGACGGTGATGGAGCTGGACGACAAGGTGAAGCAGCTCAGTCCGAAGGCTGAGTTTGCCGATGCGGTGATGGCGAGCAGCGACACCTGTACGGTGGCTGAGCTGGCCAAGCTGATATTCGACATGGGGGTGCAGATGGGGCAGAACCGCCTGTTCGCCTGGATGCGCGACAATCACTACCTGGGCAGTTCGGAGCACCACTGGAACGTGCCACAGCAGAGATGGGTAGAGGCAGGGCTCTTCAAGGTGAAGACCTCAGAGCCTTGGTACGACGATGCCGGCAAGGCGCACTACAACGTCACGCCTCTGGTCACGGGTAAGGGTCAGCAGTATTTCATCGATATCTTCATGAAGTAGGCCGAGAGAGAGAGAATCATAAGACAAGACCTCTCCATCCGGCAACGAGCGCTCAATAAGGCCGGACGGATGAGGGGTGGCATGGGAGCCACAGCACCGGTGCTTCTTGGTTTTTCAGGATTTTGAAGACAGGAAGCGAGTATGATACGCATGATGAAGGTCAAGCCGGCGGACTTTGACGACAAGAATATATTGGAAGGACTGAAGCAGGAGGCGAGGAAAGGCTGGCTGGTGGTGCTGAAGGAGGAGAATGACGGTGGCATGCAATGCCTGGTAGACTGGGTGTGCAGGAAACTGTCGGTTTGCAAGGAGCTGTATCAGCCGGGATGCTCCATGGTCCATGTGAAGCTGTACGTGAATGCGCTGGTGGATGCGGCCGACGGAAGGTTTGCCAAGAGTCTGGCATCGGAGCGAAAGCGCGACAAGTACCTGTGCATCGTCTTGGGTGCCTTGATGGCGCATCGGGTGTATGTGGGTACGGCTGGTGAGATGGCCAAGGTGTTTCGGATGGAACGGCTGACAGGGCTTTCTGTGAAGAAATACATCACGCTGGGACAGAGGGATCTGCACATGAGAAATATTTTTTTGGAGGCTGATAAAAATGTCTCCAAAGGTCACACTTAATTTTGCAGCATCAAACAAAAACGATAGCAAACTATGCAAGTAGATGTGACACCTGGCAGACCGCCGCCGATCCCGATGGGAATTACAAATTACGAATTACAAATTAAAAATTAAAATAGAACTATTAAGAATTAGCATTATGATTCAGAAAGTAACGATCGCAGTAGTGCAGCCTGCACAGGCAGGCAGGGCACAGACCACGGGAGAGGCGTGGGAGAGACAAAACATCATAGTGAAGTGGGATGAGACGGGGCCCACCGGTCTGCCTCACACGCAGTACCTCCTCGGAGCACTCAAGGGCGAGAGCCTGGAACTCTTCCGCCACTGTGGATACAAGGAGGGCGACGAGGTGGAGGTGGACATCGAGTTCACCACCGGCAGCTACAACGAGAGAGTGAGCAACAAGGTTTTCTTCAAACTTTACAAATAACAGCAACAGACCATGGC
>JAZLII010000069.1:0-4822 GCA_045617275.1 Bacteroidaceae bacterium | reverse complement strand
CTTGCTGCTCCAGGATGCCGGCTTCCTCGCTGAGGGTCTGCTCCACTTCTTGCACCATGGTGCTGAGTCCATTGCTGGAAGACAGATGGCACATAGGCAGACAGAGGCTGCCCACCAGGATGCCAAGCAGCACCACGCGGTTGAGACCATGGAAGGTCTCCTTCCTGAGGAAGATACCGTAGAGCGAATAGAGCGTCGTGAGGGCAAGCGCCCATTTCAATATATATATAAGGTATGTTGTCATTGTGTATTTTTTTTGAGGGGGATGGACAGGACCCAACGGAAAACCGTTGGGAAGGGTGGCTTTGAAGCTGTGGGGGTAAAGGCCCAACGGAAAACCGTTGGGAACGGTGGCTTTGAGGTTGTGAGGGATTTTCGCTCGACGTTCAACGCTTATCCGCTCATCGCTCAACGCTCATCGTTCAACGCTTCTTGAGTTCTTCCAGAAACTCGGTCAGTTCCTCCTGTGTCACCTTCTCCTCCTGTACGAGGGCAGAGACCACATTCATGTAGCTGTTGCCGAAGTAGCGGTCCACAAACGACTGCAAGATGCCCTTGCCATACTCGCTCTGCTCCACGGCAGGGATGTAGATATAGCCCCTACCCTTGGCCTCGTGGGTGAGATACTCTTTGCGCTCCAGGCTCTGAAA
Source organism: Bacteroidaceae bacterium (assembly GCA_045617275.1). GTDB lineage: Bacteria > Bacteroidota > Bacteroidia > Bacteroidales > Bacteroidaceae > Physcousia. The sequence continues at coordinate 4,172 of JAZLII010000069.1, read as the reverse complement.
CATGGTCGACACGGTGCTGATGTGGGGCTTGGGGTCGTCGTACATGGCCACCACGTCCTTGGGTGCACAGGGACCAAGTTGCCAGATATACTCCATCACTTCCTGCTCTTTGTTGGTAAGCTTCTCCATATTCTTTCTGTTTTGAGTCTTCATACGATTGGTGATTTTGGCAGGTTCAACGAACCTTTACGTTCAACTATTTTTTTAATTCATACTGCAAAGGTAATACAAATTTTCTTTTCCTCCAAACATTTTGAAGGAAATAAATTAAAAAAATAGTTGAAACGAGGAAAAACCGTGCTTCCGACTACGATTCAGACGGCGCCTTGGCAAAGATATTGGCCAAGATGGTGCCGGAGATGCTATGCCATGCACAGGAGATGGCACAGGGCACCACGGCCATGGGGTTGGTAGCCACGAAGAAGGTCATGGCGAGATTGGTGCCAAGACCGGCATTTTGCATACCCACCTCGATGCTGAGGGTGCGCTTCTTGGCTGTGGAGAAATGGAAGAGCGTACCGGCCGAGTAGCCGAGGAGGTAGCCGATGGTGTTGTGGCAGAAAACCATGGCAAAGGTGAGGAGGAAGAGCATCAGACCGTTCTCCACGAGTGGATCGTGCACGGCGGTCACCACACCTCCCACGATGCAGGCCAGACAGGTGACGCTCAGACCGGGCATGCAACCTTGTATCTGCTTGAAGACGGACTTATGCCCAAGCCAGAGGTTGAGCATGAAGCCGATGGCTATGGGGATGATGGTGACGATGAGTATCTGCTGAAACATGCCCACGGCGTTGACCTCCACCTTGGCTCCGGCAAGCCACAGTACCAGCAGGGGCGTCATGACGGGAGCCAGGAGCGTGGAGACGCAGGTCATACCTACGCTGTAGGCCACATCGCCTCGACAGAGGAAGGACATGATATTGCTCGACACTCCTCCTGGGCAGCACCCCACCAGGACGATACCGATGGTCATGGCCGTGCTGTAGGGGGCCAGGGCGGGTATCTGAGAGAAGAGCCAAGAGAGGCTGAAGGCCACGAGGGGCATGATGGTGAACTGTGCCATGGTGCCTATGAGGATGTCAAAGGGGCGCTTTGCCAGCATCTTGAAGTCCTCGGGCGTGAGGGTGAGTCCCATGGTAAGCATGATGATGCCCAGGATGGTGGTCTGCATGTTGCCCTTCACCCACTCAAAGAGCTGCGGGAAGAAGAAGGTGACTACTGCGGTGAGGATGACAAAGAGACTGGCCTTCTGGCTCAGCGTGTCGCTTATCTTTCGGAGGATGGTGAACATATCTTTTTACTTTTGCCTTAAATGTGCGTCCGTGCGCGTTTACGGGGCAAAGTTACAAAAAAGCATTAGAAAAACAAGGGAAATGTGCCTCAAACTGGCATTTCACAAAAAAAGGAAGACGATTCACACCGTCTTCCTTCCGTTGTCTTTCAAGCCCAATGCTTGAAAACAGAGAGAGAGAGTCAATTTTATTTGTTTAGCCTAACGAGCTCGCGCTCTTCGGCATAGCATTCAAGCAAGCTTGATGCTCTGCTCTCGCTTACCCGCGGCCTTCCATTTTCCCCTTTAGAACTTCAGGTTGACACCGATGCCGAAGACATCGTTCTTGCGCACGTATTTGTCGCTCTTCACGCCGGCAGCAGTCTCGGTGTCTACGACACGATCCTGATAGAAGGTGTGCATGTAGCCGAGGTCGATGCTGCAACGCTCGGTGGCATTGATGCGCAGACCCAGACCGCCCATGTTGCTGGAGAGGTTGAAGGAGAGGTCGTTCATGGCAGCATCAGACATACCGTACTTAGTGTTCTGCCAAGAGGCGCTCAGAGTGATGAGCTTGCACACGTCGTACTCAGCACCGAGGATCACCTCGTGGGTGTTGTTGTCGATGAGTTTCTGTGCGTCGCCATACTTCTTGGCACCCTTGTCGAAGTATACGTTGAAGGTACCGTTGAGGCGCAGCTTCTCGATGGGACTGTACTGCGCGCCGAGGGTCAGGATGGCGGGGATGTCCTCGCGAATCTTCTGGCCGTCAGCAAACTTGCCGAGGGTCTCGTTGCCACCAGCCACCTGGGCCTGAGCATAGTCATTCATCTCGGTGCTGTTCTTCAGGTTCATCACGGTGGGAGCCTCATACTTAGCGGCTACGTTCCACTTCTCGTTGATCTTCCAGTCCACGCCGATGATGGGGGTCACGCCAAAGCCCACCTGGTCGGCATTGAGCGTAAGGTCGGCATTGGCATCAGCAGTCTGGCCCATCACGGTGTACTTCACGTCCTGCACGTAGCCGTTGTAGTTGCAAGTGCCATACACACCGCGCAAACCGAGGAAACCGGCCACGTTGTCGGTGAACTTATAGGTGGCACCGAGCTGCAGACCGAAGTAGTAGCTGCGACCGCTCATGTAGGCATTGAGCGAGTAGCCCTGGTAGGCCTGACCCATGGTGGCAGCGAGGTTCTCCTGTGCATACTGCTTGCCATACTCTGCGGCAGGTCCGGCCACAGCAGCCTGTGCCTGCTCCAAGGTCATACCGGCAGCCATGTACTGGGGGATGGCCTGTGCGGCATAGCCCTCAGCAGCACCCGTTGCGAGCTGGGTAGCTACGTTGGTAGCCACGTTGGTGTATATCTGACCGGCATAGAGTGCCTCGAAGGAGCCCAGACCCTTGTTGAACTCACACTTGCCACCACCGCCGATCAAGGCGAAACCGGCATTCACGCTCCACTTGTCCTTATTGTAGCTCACCTGGAAAGAAGGGATGACGGGAGCCTTGGCCTTACCCTCAAACTTGTGGGTGGTGCTGGGATCCTTCTGGTTGTATGCAAAGAGGGGGAAGGTGGTCTCGATGTTGCGCTGCTGGAAGGCAGTCTGGCTGTTGAGGCTCAGGTGCCAACCGTTGCTCAGGAAGGCCGTACCAGCGGGATTGAAGTAGAGGCCGGTGATGTCGATGATGGCACCCTGGCTCATCATGCGCACATAGGCTGCATTCTGATTGGTGTTGGTCAGCAGACCACCTGCCTGCACGTTCATGGAGGTGGCAGCAAGAGCTGCAGCTGCCAAGAGGGAAATCTTCTTCATAATCTTTATCTTCTTTATCTTAAAAACTGTCTGTCAATGTGTATCTTACTCTCAGAATTGGAGGGTTAGTCCATATTCTTGTTCTATTTTTCATCGCAAAGGTAACATTTTCTTGAAAAGTGTGCAACTTTTACACCATAAAATTGCACATTCAGTACGATTTTTGTGCAAATCAAGCAAACTCCAACCCACACACATTATATAAAATATAGGTGAAAAGGATGTATTTATTTGGGTATCTCGCCTTTTATCCGTAAATTTGCAGCCGATTTTTAAACGAAACGAACACGACAAGATATGTTTGACAACTTAACCGAGAGACTCGAACGCTCATTCAAGATACTGAAGGGCGAAGGAAAAATCACCGAGATCAACGTGGCCGAGACCCTGAAGGACGTACGCCGCGCCCTGCTCGATGCCGACGTAAACTACCGCGTGGCTAAGGACTTCACCGACACCGTCAAGAAGAAGGCCCTGGGACAAAACGTGCTCACCGCCGTCAAGCCCAGCCAGCTGATGGTCAAGATAGTCCACGACGAACTGGCTACCCTCATGGGTGGCGAGACCGCAGAGCTCAACCTCCCCGGACGTCCCGGACAGCCCACCATCATCCTCATGGCCGGTCTCAACGGTTCGGGTAAGACCACCTTCACCGGCAAGCTCGCTAAGATGCTGAAGGAGAAGAAGGCCAAGAGCCCTCTCGTGGCAGCCTGCGACACCTTCCGCCCTGCCGCCATGGAGCAGCTGAAAGTGCTCGCCGACCAGGTTGGCGTACCCTGCTACATGGAGATGGGTGCTACCGACCCCGTACAGGTGGCTCTCAACGCCATCCAGGAGGCTCGCAGCAAGGCCAACGACGTAGTCATCGTCGATACCGCCGGTCGTCTGGCCATCGACGAGGAACTCATGCAGCAGATCCAGGACATCCGCGATGCCATCCACCCCGATGAGATCCTCTTCGTCGTAGATGCCATGACCGGTCAGGATGCCGTCAACACCGCCAAGGAGTTCAACGAGCGCCTCGACTACACCGGCGTCGTCCTCACCAAGCTCGACGGCGACACCCGTGGTGGTGCAGCCCTCT
>JAZLII010000068.1:0-16658 GCA_045617275.1 Bacteroidaceae bacterium | reverse complement strand
ATGGCGGGTGCCTTCCACGGAGTGAGCGAAGCTGATGCTATCATCAATGTAGGTGTAAGCGGACCTGGTGTGGTCAACAGCGTGCTGCAGACCATCAAGGGCGAAAGTTTTGAGGTACTTTGTGAGACCATCAAAAAGACGGCTTTCAAGATTACTCGTGTGGGTCAGCTTGTCGCGCAGGAGGCCAGCCGTCGTCTGGGTATTCCCTTCGGCATCATCGACCTCTCTCTCGCTCCTACACCCGCCGTCGGCGACAGTGTGGCCGACATCCTCTGCCAGTGTGGCTTAGAGCATGCCGGTGCTCCTGGTACTACGGCTGCCTTGGCTTTGCTCAATGATCAAGTGAAGAAAGGTGGTGTGATGGCCAGCAGTTATGTAGGCGGTCTGAGTGGTGCCTTCATTCCTGTGAGTGAGGACCAAGGTATGATCAATGCTGTTGAGTGTGGTGCACTCACCTTGGAGAAACTTGAGGCCATGACCTGTGTTTGCTCAGTAGGTCTTGATATGATAGCCATTCCTGGCGATACCCCTGCCACTACGATCAGTGGTATCATAGCCGATGAGGCAGCCATTGGTATGGTCAATCAAAAGACTACCGCCGTACGTATTATTCCCGTAGTAGGTAAGACTGTGGGCGATACTGTAGAGTTTGGTGGCCTCTTGGGCTATGCACCTGTGATGCCTGTCAATAAGTTCTCTTGTGCCGACTTCATCAATCGTAAGGGTCGCATCCCTGCTCCTATCCATAGCTTTAAGAATTAAGGATCAATAGGGCAGAGCGATGCTTGGTAATTGTTTCAACACTTTACGCTAAACACTTTACACGAAACATTTCACGTTTAACATTGACCGTTCAACGCTCATCGCTCACCGTTCAACGAAATACGGGCGACATCTTCGGATGCCGCCCGTATTCTATTAAGTATGATTCAGTCTCTTTAAAACTTGAAACTTCCACTCTTTAAGTATACCTTGTAGTCTTTGATGCTTTCAGGTGCACCGTCCTCCATGCGAGGCAGGATCTCGAAGCCGCTGATGGTATGATCCTGGTTCATGTCGATGATGATGGAGTGGGGGAACTGCACTCCCTTGTTGGTGCTCCAGTAAGTGCTCTCCTGCAAGTCAAATACCTTGTCACCATTCTTGTTACCGCTGCTCACGTCCTCATCGTCGGCATAAGCTACCGACCAAGGTTCGCGGCTCAGTCGCTTACCGTTCTCGTCGAGCAGGTAGAGCTCAGCGATACAGCAGTACTCGCGGTCCCACCAGCTGTTGAGTGCTTCGAGGCAGAAGTAGCGACCCGAAACGGGCTTGTCAAACTTCACCGTCTGCCATCCATTGCCCTTCTTCAGCTGTCCCTGATGAGCAGGCTTCTCACCCGTAAGGTCAAGATTCTGTCCCTTTAAGCGATGAGTCTGAGGACCGTTGAGGTTGAGCTTGTCGATGATTGGCTTCATGAGACCTTCTACCCAGGCTTCCTTGGGACCGAGTACATCGGTTACGATGATCTCGTTGACACCCTTCTTCAGCCAGCAACCGGGCATATAGAGTGTCTGCTGGGGACCTATCTGCCAGAATCGGCCGATAGCGTATCCGTTCACATATACCTGACCCTTGCCGAAGTGCTCAAGGTTGATGAATGTGTCGCCTACCTTGTTGAGTTTAAATGTTGCGCGGTAGTTACCACGTACATTCTTGTTTTGTGCCGTTACGGGTACATACTTCAGTTGAGTCTGTGTCTTATAGTCATCGGGCAGACAGTAGATGTCCCATCCCTTCAGGTTGATGTTCACCTGTGAGTTGTTGGCCAGATTGTAGGTAAGCTCCACTTTCTCTGTGATACCCTTGAAGTCCTTGATGGCGCGACCGAAGTTGATACGGCCGAGTGCCTCAACGTAGATGTCGAGGATGTCGCCTTCCTTTACAGGAGGTAGGGTGACGGTGCTCTCACGATTGATACGATCTATCTTGCCGATGTATTTCTTGTTGATGAACACCTGCGCATAGTCATGAGCCTCAGTGATCTTGAGGACGCTTTCTGATGTCACGTTCTGGGCGATCTTTGTACGATAGAGCAGGCAACCCCAACCCATGTCAAGTTCCTCGAAGGTCTTCAGAGGACCATTCACCTGTACGGGAGTAGGCAGGTTGTCATAGAGAGGAGCTACTTCGGTGAATTCTACCTTAGGTATGCTTATCACGGGGTACTCTTTGGGTATGGCGGGAAGTTTCTTTCCGTCGTTGTACTTGGCCATCATCTCGCGCAGTTCGAAGTACTTCGGTGTGGTCTGACCGGCTTCGTTGATGGGAGCATCGTAGTCATAGCTGGTCACGTCGGGAGCAAATCCGGGTGAGTTTGCACCTGCCCAGTGTCCCCAGTTGGTACCTCCATGAGTCATGTAGAGTGAGAAGGAGATACCACGGTCCAGCATGTCGCGCATACCGTCCACCATGTCTTTGGCTCCACGTGTCTCGTGGCGACCGCCCCACTTGTCAAACCATCCACTCCAGAACTCAGAGCACATGAGAGGGCTCTCGGGACGGAGCTGCTTCAGTTTGCGGAACTCATTGTCGATGTTGGCACCTGTACCGAAGTTCATGGTCCATGTCAGGTCGTCCAGACCGTTTTTGGTGAAGTTGCTACTCCAGTCACACTGGAAGAGTTGCACCTTGTCAAACCCGCTCTTTCGTACCACGTCGCGTACGGCGCTGATGTAAGGCTTGTCTTCTCCGTAGCTACCGTATTCGTTTTCCACCTGTACCATGATGATGGGACCGCCCTTTTCGATGGTCAGGTCGCCCAGTTGCTTACCTACCTGAGCCTCAAACTTCTCCAGACGCTCCATGAAGAATTCGTCCTTCTCACGCAACTTGATGTCCTTCTTTTTCAGCAGCCACCAAGGCAGACCTCCCATTTCCCATTCTGCACATACGTATGGGCCGGGACGTACGATGACGTACATGCCGTTCTGCTGAGCCAGTTTCACGAAGGCACGGATGTCGTTGTTGCCAGTGAAGTCAAACTCATCCATCTTCTGCTCGTGTATGTTCCAGAAGATGTAGATACACAGTGTGTTCATTCCCAGTGCTTTGCACATCTTGATACGTTGTTCCCAGTAAGGTCTGGGGATACGAGGGTAGTGCACTTCGGCTGCTTTTACCACAAAAGGCTTGCCATTGAGCAGGAAGGTCTTGTTGCCTATCTCAAAGGATCCTTGTGCCAAAGCAGGTGTTGTAGCGCTCATCATACCGGCCGCCATCATGGCTACACCGATTCGGCGCAAACATTGCTTTAAGTTTTTCATGTGAGAGTATTTTAGTTTGTCTTTAAGTCTTGGCTTGTAAATTCCACTGACAAAAATAACGTTTTTTTCCCACACCGCAAAAAAATCATCTTCCTTTTATATTAATGATAGGATATTTTCACTAATTTTGCATTGAATAAGATGTTGTAGCCACTAAGGCCATGCCCCATCTTCCCATTCTTACACATATCTATTACGATTCTGATCACCTACTGAAATATGGCAGTTATCAAGTGTCCCTTTTGTGGCAAATTTATATCCTCCACCTTGTCTCGCTGCACAGAGTGTGGCAAAGAACTCCCTGCAGAGCTCATCGAAAAGCGCGTGCAGGAGCAGATAGATCATTCCCTTGATGTCATCGAGGGCTACGAAGATGAAGACGCTTCCGAACTCTTTGAGCCCAAACGTAGTGAGGTAGAGGAGTCGATCGCAATTCCTGCTGTCGAAGCAAACGCCACCAGTACAGATGATGCCCCTTCTAAGGCAGAAGAGATTTCAGACGAAGAAATGGCTTCAGACGATACTCTTGCAGAGGACACACCTGTTGAGGAGACTGGCGCTGAGGATGCTAATGTAGAGGAAGAAGAAACAGCTGAGAAGTCAGCAGATCGCCCGATGGCTGCTATGCCCTTGCCACGCCCCAAGAAGTGGTATTCGCTTTCGGCTCGTCGCATTGTGGTGCTCATCTTCCTGCTCCCGTTCATTTGCGCCTTTATCTATATCATTATTGCCGATATCTTCCGTGCTCGCGACCTTGAGCAGAGAGCCTATACACGCTTGGAGACCACTACCGACCTCTTGGTCTATGAGGATTTCCTCCTTCGTTTCCCCAAGAGTCAGTATGCCGATGAGGTTCGTCAACGCTATGAGACGATGAAAGTGGAGCATGCCATGTTCTTCAAAGAGGCAGCCAACGGTGGCCGTGAGCAGTTGATGGCCTTCATTGAGTCTCATCCCAGTTCACCCTATCGTGCCGTCTGTGAACGTCGCATCGACACGCTGGACTGGAACGACGCTCTCGATCTCAATACCCTGGAAGCCTATACAGCCTACATCGCCAAGCATCCCGAGGGTATCTTCTTGGGTGATGCCACCGATGCCCGCAATCGTCAGTTGCGTCTCGTTGTAACACCTGAGGAGACCAGCATACTCCGTGGCGCCCTCGACAATTTCCTTTCTGCTATGACCGCACGCGATGCTGCCCGTATCGACGAGCTCACTCGTGGTAGCATCAACTTCTGTGGTATGACTGAGGCTACGGGTGCCAATGTGGTGGAGTACTATCAGCAAAACATCCACAAAGCCGATGTCCTTGGCGTACATTTCCAGTTGGGAGGCACAAGCATCAACAAGCGCAATGTCTCTGGCAGCGATGCGCTCAGCTACAATGTCTATTCCAATGCCACGGCTACCATCAATCGCTCTTCACTGGATAGCGCTATGGTGGTCAACTATAAGGTATCAGCCAGTTTCTCCCCTGAGCGCCGTCTCACTTCCGTGACAGTCTCTCCCGTGGTAGAAACTCCCCAGCTGGCAGAGTGACATCAGACGGTCAAGTTTATTCTTTCGCTCTACGCTCCGCTCTGCTGCTAGCGAAAGCTTACAGCTCGTCTGCAGTAGAGCGCTACTTATAAAAACATTTGCCTCAAGAGTGACAGGGTGCATTAGAGTATCCTTCGGGATATTTCGGGAAGACGCCCGGCTCTTGAGGCTTTTTGATTCTTATTTGAGGCTTTGCCTCGACTGCATCTTGCACTTCTGCAAAAGCGCAGAGTTCTCAATTAGCATATACGCGTTGTCCAAATATCTTGCTACCCACACGGACCAGTGTACTGCCCTCGTGGATGGCTATGTGATAGTCGTCACTCATGCCCATGGAGCATTCGCAGAAGTTGGGCTGGTCGGCAAAATAAGTCTCTTTGGCATGTAGGAAAAACTTGTGAGCCGTAGCAAATTCACGAGCTATCTGTACTTCGTCATCTACGTTTGAAGCCATGCACATGATTCCTGCTATCTCAATGTGATTCAGTGCTTTCCATGCTCCTGATTTAAGCATTGCTTCACATTCCTCGATCGTAAGTCCATACTTTGTCTCCTCCTGTGCCACATGCAGTTGCAAGAGCACTTTGATGGTACGCTCACATTTAGCGGCTTGCTTCTCTATCTCCTCCATCAGGCGCATGGAGTCTACGGCATGGATGAGCGACACATAGGGAGCGATGTACTTCACCTTGTTGGTCTGCAGATGGCCTATGAAGTGCCACTCGATGTCCTGTGGCAGTATCTCATGCTTCTGCTGCAGTTCTTGCACATGGCTCTCGCCGAAGATGCGCTGTCCGGCCTCATAGGCCTCTGCTATCATCTCTGCGGGGTGATATTTCGACACGGCTACCAGTTTGGTATTTTCGGGTAGAGACTGCTTGATTTCTGCTATGGTTGATGCTATGCTCATGACTTGTTGTCTTTGCGAGTTTCGTTTTTGGGTTATGGTTATGAAAAATAACTTCGGAAGAATTGATTAGGATTATGCTTTTGCTTTGCAAATTTACAATTATTTTTCGTAACTTTGTGGCAAAACGTTGAAAAGTTGGTGGCACATTTTCTCAAGTGCCTCACTTCTTGTATTTTAACCTCTACTTAGTAAATGAAAAATATACTTCTCCTGTTGTATATGATATTGAGTCCCATATCCCTTTCCGCCCGTAAGCACACCGTCTCTCTCAGGTGGCTTCATACAAGCGATGTCCATGGAGCCCTTTTTGCCTACGATTTCCTGACTCGCCAACCCACTTCGGGCGGCCTCTCCTCCTTCTACGCCTACAGTCAGCGTATGAAGGGCAAGTGGGGTGATCGTCTCATCCTTACCGATGGAGGAGACTGCTTGCAGGGACAGCCCACGGCCTACTATCACAATTACATACAGTCTGTCCAGCCCCATCTGGTGGCTTCTATGATGAATGAGATAGGCTATGTGGCCGGTGCCATGGGCAATCACGACATTGAGACCGGCCATGATGTATACGACCGTTGGCGCAAGCAGCTCAATTTTCCTCTTCTCGGTGCCAATGTCATCGACACCCGTACCAATGAGCCTTATCTCAGACCTTATATCGTCATCGAGCGTGAAGGTGTGCGTATCGCCATCCTTGGCATGCTTACTCCCGGTATACCCAACTGGCTCCCGGAAGTGCTCTGGGAAGGCTTGCGCTTTGAGGAGATGACGAGCAGTGCCCGTAAGTGGATGAAGGAGATCCGGGAGAAAGAGCATCCCGACCTCGTCATCGGACTTTTCCACAGCGGCCTGGAGGCAGGTATCGTCACCGATGAGTATAGAGAGAATGCCACGTTGCAGGTGGCTCAGGAAGTGCCAGGCTTCGACATCATCTTCTATGGTCACGATCATCGTTCGTCCATTCGTGCCGTACAGTCAGCGGATGGTAGCACCACGTACTGTATGGGTCCTGCCAGCCTTGCCACTTGTTGTGTGGAAGCCGATATCAAGCTCACTGTGCAGGATGGCAAGGTGATCGGCAAGCGTATCACAGGTCGCCTTCCCAAGATGACCTATGCCGATGCTCCGGAGGCCCACTTGCTTGAGATGCAGTTTGCCGACCAGCGTGAAGAACTCACCAAGTGGCTTTCTCAGCCCATCGGCCAGCTCACGTGCGATCTTCATGAGCGCGACGCCTTCTTCGGCAGTTCCCGCTTCATCGACTTCATCCATCAGATGCAGCTTGAGCTCACCGGCGCTCAGATATCCTTTGCCGCACCGGTCAGTTTCGATTCCCATATCCTCAAGGGACAACTTACGGTGAGCGATATGTTCGCACTTTATAAGTATGAAAACTTCCTCTACACCATGCGCCTCACCGGTCGTGAGATCAAAGGTTTCCTGGAGATGTCCTATGGCCTTTGGACCGATCAGATGAAGTCTCCCTCCGACCATTGTCTCCTCCTCGACTATATTCTCGATGGTGGTAAACGCTTGGGACTGAAAAACCTGGCTTACAACATGGAGTCGGCTGCCGGCATCCTTTATACTGTCGATGTCACCAAGCCCGTCGGGGAGCGTATACACATCAGCAGCATGGCCGATGGCACTCCTTTCGAGCTGGACCAAACCTATCTCGTGGCCATCAATAGCTATCGTGGCAACGGTGGTGGCGAACTCCTTACTCGCGGCGCCGGTATCCCTCACGACCAACTTCGACAGCGCCTCGTGAAGAGTAGCGACAAAGACCTTCGCTACTATTTCATGGAACTCATCCGTCAGAAAGGCACAGTCTCCCCAGAAGCCCTCCATCATTGGCGTTTCGTCCCTGAAGAATGGACCCAGGATGCCCTCCGTCGCGACCGTGATATCATCTTCCCCGCAAACGGTGAGGTGGAGCGGCAGCATTAGCCCCTTGCCACCGTGCCTGATGTCCCCACTATACCCAACGTTAACGTTGGGCACGGTATCAGCCCTTGCCACCGTGCCTGCTGTCCCCACCGTTCCCCAACGTTGACGTTGGGTCCAAAAAATAACAATACCTCAAATACCTCATACATGAAACACCTTACCTCTCATCTCGTCGCGCTCTTTTCTCTTTTGAGCACGACGACCGTGTCTGCCTCTCAAGTATCGCTTTCATCAGTCCCTGCTGACACGCTGATAAGCAGCGATATCACCCGCCAGAAAGTGGTTGAGAATGGTGGCGGTGGTATCTATCGCTCCATCGTAGTCACCGACAAGTCCATGACTGGCTACACCATCTATCGCCCTCGCGATGTGCAGTGGGCTGCCAAGCATGAAGGCCGTCTGCCACTTCTCGTCTGGGCCAATGGCGCCTGTTCCGACGACAACAAGGGCTATGAGAACATGCTCTCCGACCTTGCTTCTCATGGCTATGTAGTCATTGCCTTGGGCAAGATGCGTATGGACGACAACGACCCTGCGGGCGGAACGTCTGGCAGTCAACATGTGGCAGAGGCTATCAACTGGATGGTGAAGCAGTTCTCCAACACGAAGAGCGAGTACTACCATGCCGTCGATGTCAACAAGATCGCGCTTTCTGGTCACTCCTGCGGAGGAGCAGAGGCCATTGCCAACTGTGCTAACTCCCGTGTGAAGACCCTTCTTATCATGAATGCCGGCATGGGCGGCATGAGCATGGGTGGCGCTTCTCCACAGACACTCAAGAGCCTCCATTGTCCCATCATCTACCTCACCGGTGGTCCGGACGACGTAGCCTATGAGAATGCCAAGACCGACTTCGGTAGCATCACGAAGGTACCCGTGGTATGGGCCGATCTCTACAATGCCGGTCATGGCGGTACCTATTGGCACCATCATGGTGGCGACTTCGAGCGCATAGCCCTCAAGTGGATGGACTGGCACCTGAAGGGTAAGACGCAGAATGCTCCCGTCTTCCTCAAGCCCGACTATGCCGACTTTTCCGGATGGAAGTTCCAGAACAAGAACTTCAAGGCAGAGGACTATGAGGCTGCCTATCGTACCGGACCCACGGTGGCCGACACCCTCTTCCATCACGACGCCGTGGCAGAGCATTTTGCCCTCGGTGCCGATGTGAGCAACACTACTAAGATGGAAGCAGCCGGACAGCTCTACTACAACCGTCAGGGCAAGAAGGCCGACATCATGAACATCCTCAAGGAGCAGGGCATGAATGCTGTTCGTTTCCGTGTGTGGGTCAATCCTGAGGAAAGCTATTCCAACAAGAGCGACGTACAGAAGCTCTGCACCCGTGCCAAGCGTGCCGGACTCGACATCATGCTCGACTTCCACTATAGCGATTTCTGGGCCAATGGCGGCAACCAGTTCAAACCTCGCCAGTGGGAGGGACATACTGTCGATGCTTTGGTCAACGATGTCTACAATCACACCTTCGATGTACTCAATACCCTCAAGAAGGCAGGCATCAAGGTGCGCTGGGCACAGATAGGCAATGAGGTGGACAACGGTATGCTCTGGGGCGACGGCAGGGTAGGGAAGGCCAATTTCCTCCGCTTCATCAATAGTGCCTATAGTGCCATCAAAGCCGTTGATCCCGAGACACAGGCCGTCATCCATGTGGGTGACGGGCAGGATCTCACTGCGCTGGAGACCTTCTTCGACCGTCTGCAGAGTGGTGAGGCCCAGTGGGATGCCATCGGCTTGAGTGCTTGCCCCAAGTGGTCTGGTCTGAAGGTAGACGAACTCATCTCCAAGACCGTAGAGAGCGTCAAGGGCTTGAAGGAGCGCTATCAGAAACCTGTCATGATCGTGGAGTCAGGTCATTACAACGATCGTCCGTTGGAGTCCAATGAGTTCCTCGCTCACTTCATCGATACCCTCTCGCAGTCCGGTGCATCTGGCCTCTTCTACTGGGAACCCGAGGTGATGAAGGACTACGAACTCGGTGCTTGGAATCCGCTTACCCTCCAGCCCTCCATTGCGCTCGATGCCTTCCTGGGTCTGAAGCACCGCTCCGTGCCTTATCTCATGAAGCTCTCCTGGGCTCTGCCTTCCGACAGCATCTGCCAGAGTGGCGATCCCTTGCAGATAGATGTAGAAGCCACCCACATCGCTGGCCGTATCTCTTCTCTCGATCTATACAATGGTCGTGACCTTCTTGCCACCACCGATACCCTCGCACCTCACTTCCAGGTTGCCGAACTTCCCAAGGGCATCAACACGCTCTATGTCCGTGCCACCGATACCGATGGACGTACCGAGACCACTGACTCATGCATCTTCATCCAAGGTCCGCTCACCGTGGCCGACCAAACCTTCAAGGAGAGTCCCGATGGACGCGATGATGCCCAGTACTGGAGTGTGCGGGTCACCAAGCCCGGTCAGTATATGCTCGTCTTTAAGTATCAGGCTTCCGATGTGCTGACCCCTCGCATCCTTCTCTTCGACACCCGTCTCTCCACCCTCCGCTTTGCAGCTACGGAGCCAGGCAAGTGGGGCTATGTGTCCAAGGTCATCACGGTCGATGAGCCTGGTACCCTTCTCTTCTCCCTCCATGCCTCCACCACGAAGACCGTCATCCCGCAGGTAGACACCTTCTGCATCATACCGCTCGAGGACCAGCCCCTTCCCACGGTAGCCGACCCCACGGCCATCTCCTCTCCTGAGGCCGATGCTCCCGGCGATGCCACCGTCTACGACCTCCAGGGCCGACGCGTGACACGTCCGGCAAAGGGCATCCACATCCTCAAGTCGGACGACAGTGCCAAGAAGGTCAGTCGCAACTGATTCCCTTCTTATATGATATATTAGAAAAAATGACCTCGAAGATTCGTTTCTTCGAGGTCAAACTTATATGTGGAGACTCAATTTAATAAATGACTGCGCGGATGGGACGGGCAAATGTGCCGTCCAAAGACGAAACATCCGTTCTACCATTTTCTATTGCTGTACCGGAGGTATTGGACCACACCTGTATGCGGAAGCCTTGATTACCAACTCCAGGCGTACTTACCCATGTAGAGAACTTGAATTGGGTGGAGAACGTACTGGTCAACTTTGAATCATTACCAGTGGCATCAAGGTCTGTGTAGTCATTGGGAAGGTAATAGTATACGGGATTTCCGTCTCCATCCTTACATGTCTCTACCTTTGCCATATTTGAAGCTGCGTTGCTCATCTGCTTCGCGTTGGGCAGGAAGAAGTAGTCGTCTTGATCTTCAAACTTGGGCTGACCCTTGCATCCCACGTAGATGCCCACCGAGGCCGACATCTCCTTGAGTTCATCGACTGTCTTTGTGCCTTCTGCAGCAGCTGCCAGTATTTTGGGGTTCTGCGAACCGGGTGCCTTATGCTTGGTGTTGCCCCCTTTGTCATCGTAATAGTAGTAGCCCAGGAACAGGCCCGACTTCTTCACCTCCTCCTTTAGACGGGCCATCAGGCGGTCTGCCTCTGCCTTAGTGAGCATGTGGTAGGGACCACTTTCTTCTCCATTTCTACCTACGAGCGACGCCACGTCGACAAATGGCGAGGGAACTTCTGCTTGGTAATTCGTGCTACCCACCGTATGGAACGCCTCTGTGGGATCAGTGCTTCCGAAGGTGAAGTACTCACCGAAGTCGAGTGTCTGCCGACTCATGCCGGCATATTGGCCCTGATTTTCGTAGACCCCGTATACCCATTTGCCATCCACCTTGTTGGCATACACGAAGCCGGGAGTGAAGCTGATGCCGAGCTCGGGGTCGGTGATGACTTTGATGGGTGTGGGATTGTTGGCAAAGCTCACGTTGAGCGGTACCACCTTTCCTGGCTTCATAGCATCGTCGGGCAGACGATACGTCTTGGCCGTCGTATAGGCTTTGTTGCGGGTAAAGGCAGTCACGTTGAGTTCGCATACATCGTCTCCTTCTTGACCCAGTCCCATGTGGCGTGAGGGAAGTGAGAAGTATAGCGTGAAGTAGTGTCCCGCCTTGCCATCTATTGTACCGGGTACTGATACAGGTTTCTTGGGATTGAAGCCTTCCGAACCGAAGATGTTTACTTCACGGTGACTTACCCCGTTCTTGCCTTCTTCCTCATCTACCAGATTGATACGGATGTAGGGGTTCTCCTCCTTGTCAGCGTTGTCGTTATAGGACGTCTTGTAGTAGTTGGTTGTTCCTTTCTCATTGGGGTGCATGCGGAAGTAGCGATGGAAGATATTGTGCATGTTGACATCCTTGAGCGATACGGCGATGAGATCGTCGTTACTGCCATGGTTGAAATCCTCGTCGGGAAGGAACAGTGTGAGGCGGAGCAAGGTATGTGCGATGTTCATCGTTACATTTTGTCCTTCCACGTCTTTCGAGCCCGATAAGCTTACCACCGCTGTGCCATCTTCGCCAGCCTCTTTCACGTGAGCATAGCAGTCGGCCACCATGTACTCGTGCTTACGGAGGTTCTCCAGCGTACCGTCCTGGTTGCGGAAGGTAAGGTCGCTTCCCTCTACGACTCCACCGTGGTGAATGTGGCTGGCATAGCCGGTCTTAGTTACCTGTGAGGTGGGGAAGTCCAGCTTTGGATCAGCCTTATCGCTGGCATCAAGCACGAAGTCGCCATGTACCAGCACGAAGCGCTCCCCGTCTGTGAGTGGTGTCTTGAAGTGCGCCACGTCGGTTGCATCAAAGGTGATAGTATGCGCCTCCTCGAGCTCAGCCACCTTGGCCTTCAGCACCACGTATTCATCGAAGTCTCCGCTCCAGCGTATGGCCACCAGTTCGTCGCCGTCTTTCCACGACATGGTGAGCTTGTTGGACCCATCTGAGTTCGGGTTGAAGGGACTGTTCTCAGCCCCTATGTTGTCATGATAGGTTACTCTCGTTGTGGGTTCGCCTACATGGACTGAGAAACTATAGCCCATAGTCTCCTGTGTATCTTCCGTCTTGTTGCCCTCGGGCAATACCTCCTCATTAGAGCATGATGCCAGGCTCAGCAGAGCCAGCAAAAGTAAATATGTGTATTTCATCGCTATTCCTAAAATAAACTTATCCTTACCTTCACTAAAAGTCACTCCCTGTACCAGAATTGTTCCAGTCGACCGAGTTTCCTGTTCTGGGCTGAATAGGTTCCGAATAAGTGTCATATTCACCCATGTCTATGCCCATTTTTGTTAGAGATGCGTGGACACTTTGACATAGCATTTCACTCCCCCTAATATCCAAGACCTTGAGCCTTGGATGTAAATATTTCCTTCTCATCTTAGTTTGTGTTGTGTTTGTTTGTGTTTGTTTTGGATTTCGCAAATTTATAAATAAACTAAGAAACGAGCAAGAAAATTATGTGTTTTTTTTCATAGAATTTTAGTTTTGTAATGCAGAGTAAACAAACTGAGCATGAGCTCATTTGCTTGTGAGTTCAAGCCCAACGATGCCGACAAGAGTCAGCAGTGCAAAAAACATTCTCAGCAGCGATGCAGAATCACCGAAGTACAGTATGCCGATGAGCAGAGTGCCGATGGCGCCCAGTCCTGTCCAGATGATGTAGGCCGTGCTTACAGGTATGGCTCTCTGAGCGAAGTATAGGAATACTCCGCTTAGAGCCATGCTGATGATAGCAACGATGATCCACGTCCAGTATCGCTCTGGCTGTGTGCTTGAGAGCTTAAATCCCAGGGGCCATCCTATCTCAAAGACGGCAGCTATCAATAGATATATCCAGTGCATCTCATTGCTGTTTGACAACGGTAGATGCTGTCTTGAGTACAGATTTTGCCGTTACTGTTATGTTGCCTGCCTTCTTCGTGCTTCTTACCACGATGAGTGCACGGCCTTTGTAGGTGGTCACACGGTTGGTGGTGGTGGGTTCCAGGTCCTTGAAGCTTGCCGAACCAGCAGCGAGGAACTTGCCTGCACCCTTTACCTCGATCTCAGCTTCCACCTCGGCATCAGGAACGATGCGCCCCTTGCTATCCAGCACTTCCATGGTTAGGTATGCTAAGTCTTCGCCATCAGCTTTGATCACTTTGCGCTCTGGGGTGAGGCGTAAGGTGTATGGTTTGCCAGAAGTGACAAGCGTTGCGATGGCCTGTTCCTTGTCCTGGTCATCTACGGCTACGGCCCGCAGGGTACCAGGCTCGTAGGTAATGGGGATGATGGCCTTGTACTCCGTACCCTCGTTGACGGGCTTGGAGGCAACGAGTTTGTCGTTGAGGTACAGCTTCACGCCACGAGCCTTCGTGTATATCTCCACCTCAATGGTTTTGCTCTCCCATCCGGGCCAGTTCCACGATTCCCAGGTGGGCCACACACTCCATGCTGTCTCTGATATACGTCCGTTGTGGTAGTTGTTGGGCTCCCTCACGGCCATGTAGATTTGGTCGGTATCTCCGTCCTTTACGTTCCAGAGTATGTCGCGATAGTGTGAGATAGGTTTGCGCCAACCCGTCATGTCCACATCCCCACAGTAGGCACCGTGGAAGGGGAAGTGCTTTTGGCTATAGTGCTCGCCACGCGGTTCTCCCTCGTAGTAGAACTGCCCGATGCCCGACTCTCCCAGGTAGTCCAGTCCCGTCCATACCATGTCGCCGATGATGAAGTCGTTGCGGCTGGTGTTTTGCCAGTTCCTGAATGCCTCGCGAGGGTAGCTCTCCGTCTGCCATATCACGCGCTCGGGGCAACGCTCATGGTCGCTCTGTGCCTTATGTATCATGTAGTTGTAGCCCACGATGTCAAGCACTTCTGCGTGAGGGTCGAAGATCTCCCAGTCGCTGTCCCACGAACAGAGAGCCTCGGTCACAGGGCGCGTCTTGTCGAGGTCCTGTATCACCTTCTTCATCTTTCTGGCAGTCTGTATCACTCGGATCTCCTTGCGCTCGATGACCTCGTTGCCTATGCTCCAGCAGATGACGCTGGGGTGGTTCCTGTCTCGTAGTACCATGGCTGTGAGGTCTTCGGCATAGTGCGCATCGATGAGTTCGTGATAGTCGTGAGCGGTCTTCTGACTGTACCATCCGTCAAAGGCCTCGTCGACGACCATCATACCCAGACTGTCACAGGCATCGAGCATAGCCCTCGTCTGTGGGTTGTGGGAAGTGCGTATGAGGTTAAATCCGGCTTCCTTCATCAGCCTCACCTTGCGTATCTCGGCTGCGTCAAATGCCATAGCTCCCAGGATGCCGTCATCGTGATGCATGCAGGCTCCATTGATCTTGATGGGCTGACCGTTGAGTCTTGCTCCTTCCTGCGCATTGTAGGTAAAGGTGCGGAAGCCATGCTTCACATGGAGCTTGCCATACGCTATGTCGTAGAGTGCCGGGTGCTCGGGACTCCAGAGCTTCACGTGGTGGAAGGTACGGATCTCGTCCTTCTGTCCTTCGTAGGCGATCCTTACTTTGGCAGAGTCGGCCTGGGTACCATCGGCAGAGATGCCGTAGATGCCCTCGGTATGGACGAATAGTTTGGCAGGGTCGTCCAGGGCACCCTTCTCGTATACCTCCAGCCATACGTGCCGGTAGATGCCCGAACCGGAGTACCAGCGGCAGTTGGGCTGCTGGGAGTTGTCCACCTTCACCTCAAGCTGGTTGGGCTGACCGTCTGCCTTCAGGTGCTTTGTGATATCGACAGAGAAGGGCGTATAGCCGTAGCCGTGTGTGCCCACCACTTGTCCGTTGAGCGTCATGCTGGCATGCTGGTACACACCCTCGAAGTGCAGACGGCAACTGCTGCCCTCCTTCATCTTGGGCGACTGAAATGTCTTCGTGTATATACCCACGCCGCCAGGATAGTATCCGCCATCGTTGCCCATGGGAGCGTCGATCGATGGAGCATGGTAGATGTCCCAGTCGTGCGGCAGGTCTACGTGCTGCTTTTGCGCCGTATCTATGTTCGCCTCGCCCTTACTGCCAGCATATACAAACTGCCAGTCGAAGTCGAAGTTCTCCTTCATGCTCTGACCGCTTACAGCGAGTGCAGATAGGAGGGATAGTGCTATGGCTATCTTTCTTCTCATATAGTCTATTTTTTCTCTGTCTCTTGAATGTTGTCAACCGTACTATGTAGTAAAAGCTCTGGCTCTCACCTGCACGGCTTCTTTACATCTGTCAAATTCAGATCACCTGCCACTACAGCTCCTGCATGCTTTTCGCTGAACTCTCGGTTGATGTCGGCCAGTTCCTTGAGACCATAGATGTAGTCATCGTACATATCCGAGAAGTCAATGCCCTCACAGTCGCTGTCTGCTCCAAGTGCTTCACGCACGATCTGTGCTCTCTCCGACACCGTCGTGTCCTTGATCAATAGTGATTTTGCCATATTTATATAAATTTCAAACTGATATAGTTTCGCTTCGCCTATTCGTTGCACTCATACTGTATCTCCTGGCTGGGCAGTATCGAGGGAGAGACGATCTTGGGCAGTGTGATAGCCTGTCCTTTCTTGTCTCTTGGCAGTGGGGCGGGTATCGTGAGGACGAGTTCTTCGCCGGGCAGCAAGCCCTTCAGGGATGTGTCTGAGCGCACCTGGCCGATGGCGAAGTACGCATCGCGGTAGAGTGGGGCGTTGCCCTTGTTGCACACCGTGATGCGAGTGGCTTTGCCGTTCGTCTCACAGCTTGTCACGCAGAAGCGGTAGCCGGTATGCATGCCAGCCTCACGGAAGCGCTCGGCTGTGCCGTGAGGACCTCTTGGCGCGTCGTTGGCTATCATGAACGATATATGGTACTTCTCAGCCTGTTCTTCCCACGTATGCCCATACATGCCAGCCGGATTGAGAAAGCCCTTCTGGTCCGTCTCCTTGTAGTAGCTCACCTCACCTCCGCAGGCACCGGTCTGCCAGCGCGTCTGCTTGCCTATGGCGACCCAGTTCCTCTCGTTGTATCCCCCCTCGTGTCTCTCGTGCATGAATGAGTCGTCAAACAGGCCGAAC
>JAZLII010000067.1:0-20026 GCA_045617275.1 Bacteroidaceae bacterium | reverse complement strand
AGATGTAGATGAAGATGGCAACGAAGGCCAAGAGCACGCTGATGATAGCACCACGGGTGATGTCCTCAGCAATAGAAGGACCTACCTTCTGGCTGCTGATGATAGAACCACCGGCACGGTTGTCGGGATTCTTGAACTCCTCTGCAGTCACCTCAGCAGCTACCATCTTGGCACTCTGAAGAGCCTCGAAGAGCTTGTTCTCGATCTCGCCGTCTACCTCTACACCTTCCTCGTTGATACGATAGTTGGTGGTGATACGGATGGTCTTGCCATCGGTACCGAGAGCGATGACGCTGGTGTTGCTACCCTCAAAGGCAGCACCCAGTACCTCACGAGCCTGCTCGGGCTTAACCTCATTGTCAAAGACAACCACATAGTTGCGACCACCGGTGAAGTCGATGCTCTTGCTGAAGCCACGACCCAGCATGAAGGCAGCGCAAACCACTACGATGGCACCGAAGACGATGAAGCTCTTCTTGGCCATACCCATGAAGTCGTAGCTGGGGTTCTGGAAGAACTTCTGAGCTGCGGGAGTGGTGAAGGTGAGGTCGAGCCACTTATCCTTAGCCATGACGGTCTCATAAACCACGCGGGTCAGGAACACTGCGGTGAAGAATGAGATACAGATACCGATGATCAGAGTGGTAGCAAAACCACGGATTGGACCAGTACCGAAGTAGAACAGGATGATACCGGTGATGATAGAGGTGATGTTGGAGTCGAAGATGGCGCTGAAAGCGTTGCTGTAACCAGCGGCGAGAGCCTCACGAGTACGCTTGCCGGCACGAAGCTCCTCCTTGGTACGCTCGTAGATAAGCACGTTGGCATCCACAGCCATACCGAGCGACAGTACCATACCGGCGATACCAGACATGGTCAGTGCAGCCTGGAAGCTGTTCAAGATACCGATGGTGAAGAAGAGGTTGAGGATCAGTGCGCAGTTGGCCACCATACCAGCGGTGAAACCGTACATGGTGATCATGTAGATCATCAGGATGACGAAAGCGATGATACAGCTCCAGAGACCCTGATTGATAGACTCAGCACCCAGAGAGGGACCTACGATCTCCTCGCTTACGATGTGTGCAGGAGCAGACATACGACCAGACTTCAGTACGTTGACGAGGTCACGAGTATCCTCGGGCGTGAAGTTACCGGTGATCTCAGAGTTACCACCAGTGATCTCGTTCATTACGTTGGGAGCACTGTATACCTTGTCGTCCAGTACGATAGCGATGGGACGCTGTACGTTCTTGCGAGTCAGAGTAGCCCAGTCACGAGCACCCTCGGTGGTCATGGTCATGCTTACACAGGGATGACCCTTCTGGTCGTAGCTCTCACGAGCACTTGCCACTACGTCGCCCTCCATGTTGGCACGGCCGTTCTCGGTGCTCACCTTCAAGGCGTGGATACCTACGAGGTTGGTCTTCTTCTCAACGGTCTTACCGTTCTCATTGACCAAGGTGGTAACGTTCTTCACGCTCCAACGCAGAGCCACGTTGTTGGCCTTCAGTACCTCCTGTACGGCGGGCAGAGCCAGCAGAGAGTCGATGGCAGCCATGCGGAACTTGGGAGCAGAAGCTACTACGCTTGAACCAAGGCCACGACCGGTCTGGTCGAGCAGAGAGGTCAGGGTGACACAAGCAGCAGTCTTAGCGGGCTCGGCAGCCTTCTCAGAAGCGAGAGCCTCGGTGATGGACTGCTCAGCAACCTCCTCAGTAGCCAAGGTATCAGCCACCTCCTCAGCAGGAGCAGCCTCCTCTACGGGAGCAGCGGTCTCGTTGTACTGAGCCAGAGCAGCCTCCTTCTGGCATGCCTGATCGATCTGACGGAAGAGACCCTTCTGCTGGATCTCATTGTACAGCCAGCACTCCCAGAACTCGAGGTTGGCACTACCCTGCAAGAGGTTGCGCACACGCTCGGGCTCCTTTACACCAGGAAGCTCAACCATGATACGGCCCTTCTGGCCCTCCAGACGCTGGATGTTGGGCTGAGCCACACCAAACTGGTCGATACGGTTGCGGAGAATGTTGAATGCATTCTCGATGCTTGAGTTGACCTCCTCCTCGAGAACCTTCTTTACCTCAGAGTCGCTCTGGTTGCTCTTCACCTTGCTACCCAGTGACTCGGTAGAAGAGAATACGCGACCCAGCTGGTCCTTACCCTTCAAGTCCTGATACTTGCTGATGAAGTCAGAAACGACATCGCCACCAGTCTTTGCACTCTCCTCAGCAACAGCAATGGCCTGTGCAAAAGCAGAGTCGGTGGCCTCACGGTGGTCAGACAGTGCCTTGAGCACGTCGGGTACACCAACCTCCAGGATGACGTTCATACCGCCCTCGAGGTCCAGACCGAAGCTCAGACCCATCTCGCGAACCGAACGCATGTTCATCCACAGGAAACCTTCTTTCTCGCTGTCCAGGATAGTGTCCTGGTACTCCTCTGCTGCTGCATAACCCTTGGTTGCAGCAATCTCATCTACAGTAGCCTTGAAGTTTCTGCTCTTTACCGTGATGGCCAGGTAAAGACAGCAGATGACAGCCAAGCAGACTGCGATGAGCTTAACAAATCCTTTGTTTTGCATTTTGTTTGAATTGATTATATTTATTTATTTTGTTTAGGCGCGTGTACGCAATTAGTTCGCAAATGTACGCATTTTATCCGAAATACGGGGTATAAAGGCGCAATTATTTGCACTTTGTGGCTTATTTTACTCAAAATTGAGCCAAGAAATGATGGGATAGTGGTCAGAAACGCTGATTGAGCGGTCCACAAACGAGCGATAGCTCTCGCCGGGAGAAGAGAAGAAAATGTGGTCTATCCTGACCCAAAATCCCTTCTCGTTGTAAGAAATGCCTACCCCTCGCCCACTCTCTCGGAAGGCATTCTTCAGATGGCGCTGAAGGGTCTGGCAGGCATAAGAAATGGGGGTGTCGTTGAAGTCACCGCACACGATGATGCGATGGCGCTGATGCTCCTTCACAAAGTCGCGAAGCGCCTTGGTCTGATTGCCTCGGAATCGGGCCGACTGTGCCATGTGGGACAGGATGGAGTGCCCGCTCTGCTTGGCCCGGTGATAGCCCGGACGGTCTATGACCTGACCATACTCCTCCTTGATCTGGGCAGAGAGATGATTGCTCTCCAGGTGGTTGTTGACCAAGGCTATCGTATCCTCGCCCTGTGCCAGCAAGTACCAGCGACTCCCATTGCTACGGGTGTCGTAGCAGAGCGTGTCGGTCTCTATGATGTGCAGACGAGTGAAGAGGGTAAGTCCCTTCTGGCAATGATGCTCATAGCCGAGGGACTTCATGTCGGCGATAAAGTCCTCCCAACCTCCTCCTGTAATGGCAGCTTCCTGCAAGCAGATGATGTCCGCGTCAAGGTTTTTTACATAGTCCTTTGATGCATCACGGTCTTCCGTCTTGCCCATACCCATGGTATTCCACGACACCACCTTCAGGCAGGCTTCCGGAAGGTCCTTACTGCGATTGATCGGACAATAGTCCCTGATATATCCCCAGCAGAGAAGGGTGCCGAGCAAGGGCACCCAGACGTATCTTCTGTGCAGAATCAGCCAAACCGGCACGAAAAGCACATTGACCAACAAAGCTATTGGGAATGTGATACTTAGCAAGGAGACGTAAGGATGGGAATCGCAAGGTATCCAGGTCACGAGACAACAGCCCCACAACCAGGCAAGCACCAGGACGTTGCCTAGCAAGACCAGCCGTATCATCTGCTTGCCCAGTATCTTCAGCAACGAGCGACCCGCGCCCTTTCCTTTGGTTTCCTCACTCATAGTCTACGGTCTCTCAGCCCCGGTCTTAGTAAGATGAATTGTAATATCCGCCACCCCACCGGTTGCCTCTTCTGTCAAGATATCTCCAATACAGAATCAAGCCCAGAGCAAACAGCATACCGCCGAGATGGGCCATGTGAGCCACATTGTCACCCGCATTCATAGCGCTCAGCACCTCAATGATGGCATAACCGGCAATGAGATACTTGGCCTTGATGGGCACGGGGATGGGGATGATGAACATCTTGTCGTTGGGATAGAGCATACCGAAAGCCAATAAGATGCCATACACCGCACCGGAAGCTCCCACGGTGGAGAGACTGTTGAAGTCGAGTGCATGGCCGTCTATGATGTAGTATTTGCCCACATAGAGCATACCTGTCAGTCGGTCGCGGAAGTGATCAACCACCTCGTACTGCGAATAGTAGAGGTACTGCACCAGTTCCTGCAAGAGACCCGCTCCCAGGCCACATACGAAATAGAGCGTGAGGAAGCGCTTCGGGCCCAAGGTCTGCTCCACGATACGACCAAACATCCAGAGGGCAAACATATTGAAGAAGATATGCTCGATGCTGGCATGCATAAAGAGGTAGCTCACAAACTGCCAGGGACGGAAATCGTCGGCTAAAAAGTAGTGCAAAGACAATATGTCCTGC
Source organism: Bacteroidaceae bacterium (assembly GCA_045617275.1). Lineage (GTDB taxonomy): Bacteria > Bacteroidota > Bacteroidia > Bacteroidales > Bacteroidaceae > Physcousia. The sequence continues at coordinate 15,571 of JAZLII010000067.1, read as the reverse complement.
AAGTCCACACCATTGCGGGCAAAGGCAAAACTTGCCAGGAAAAAGAGTATGTTGATGATCAACAGATTCTTGGTGATGGGAGGCATCTGATTCATGACTTATCCAATTATAAATGGGCATCGCTCCTTGCAAGCGAACGCCCTGTTTCTAAGTGCAAAATTAAGCATTTTCTTGCAGAGAAAGACGAGAAACGGACTTAATCGTACAGAAAAAGCGTGTTTTTTCTAATTTTTTCACTGATTTTCTTTGCTATACAAACAACTTTACATAAATTTGCCGACGTAAAACGTGAAAAAGACTACATTATTTCAAACCACTTAAATAATTTTTATTATGAACAAGACTGATTTGACAAACAAGATTGCTGCAGGCGCTGGTCTGAGCAAGGTAGACGCAAAGAAGGCTCTGGATGCTGCTATCGAGGCTGTTTCTGCTGCATTGAAGGAAGGTGACAAGGTTTCTATCCTTGGCTTCGGTACTTTCTCAACTTCTGTACGCCCCGCTCACGAGGGTAAGAACCCCCGCACTGGTGCTGCTATCAAGATCGCTGAGAAGACCGTCGTTAAGTTCAAGGCTGGTTCTGACCTGATCTAATTTAATTCAAATATCCCATTTGAATATATTGCCCTTTGTGCTTCGGCACAGAGGGCTTTTTTTTGCAATTCACTGCCACTCTTCACGTACCAGTGTGAGAATATGGCATAGGTTTGCGTTTTTTTGTATTCACGTTTTTCCATATCGGGCTTTTTTCGTACCTTTGCACACATTATTAAAATAAAGGAAGAAAAAACATATCTATTATGAGCATAGAAACTAAGATAACCGAGGCCGTCCTGGCTGGTGTGAAGGCACTCTACGGACAGGATGTGCCTGAGAAAATGGTACAGCTGCAGCAGACACGTGCCGAGTTTGAGGGCAATCTGACCCTCGTAGTCTTCCCCTTCTTGAAGATGAGCAAGAAGAAGCCCGAGGATACCGCTCAGGAGCTGGGCGAATATCTGGTACAGGCCGTACCCGACGTGGTGGCTCGCTTCAACGTGGTGAAGGGTTTCCTCAATCTGGTCATCGCTCCCGCACAGTGGATACTCCTCCTGCAGGAGATCAAGAATGCGGAGAAGTTCGGTTTCACACCCGTGACCGAACAGTCACCTCTGGTCATGATCGAGTACTCTAGCCCCAACACCAACAAGCCTCTCCACTTGGGCCACGTACGCAACAACCTCCTCGGCTGGGCTCTGGCCAACGTGATGGAAGCCAATGGCAACAAGGTGGTGAAGACCAACATCGTCAACGACCGCGGTATCCACATCTGCAAGTCTATGCTGGCATGGCTGAAGTACGGCAATGGTGAGACTCCCGAGACCAGTGGAAAGAAGGGCGATCACCTCATCGGTGACTACTATGTGGCCTTCGACAAGCACTACCGCGAGGAGGTGAAGGAGCTGGCTGCCAAGTTCATGGCAGAAGGCATGGCTGAGGAAGCAGCTACCGAGAAGGCCAAGCAGGAGGCTCCCCTTATCGTGGAGGCTCACGAGATGCTGGTGAAGTGGGAGCAGAACGATCCCGAGGTGCGTGCTCTCTGGGCTCGCATGAACGAGTGGGTGTATGCCGGTTTCGACGAGACCTACAAGGCTCTGGGCGTAGGTTTCGATAAGATATACTACGAAAGCCAGACCTACCTGGAGGGTAAGGAGAAGGTGGAGGAAGGCCTGGAGAAGGGCTTCTTCTATCGTCGCGACGACAACTCCGTATGGGCCGACCTCACCAAGGAAGGTCTTGACGAGAAGCTGTTGCTCCGTTCCGATGGTACCAGTGTCTACATGACACAGGATATCGGTACCGCCAAACTCCGTTTCCAGGACTTCCCCATCGACAAGATGATCTATGTCGTGGGCAACGAGCAGAACTATCACTTCCAGGTACTGTCTATCCTCCTCGACAAGCTTGGCTTCAAGTGGGGTAAGGACCTCGTACACTTCTCTTACGGCATGGTGGAGCTTCCCAACGGTAAGATGAAGAGCCGTGAGGGAACGGTCGTAGACGCCGACGATCTCATTGCTTCCATGGTACAGGATGCTCTGGTGATGAGCGAAGACAAGGTGAAGAAACTTGAAGGCATGACCGACGACGAGGCACACGAGATAGCCCGCATCGTGGGTATGGGTGCACTGAAGTACTTCATCCTGAAGGTGGATGCTCGCAAGAACATGCTCTTCAACCCCGAGGAGTCCATCGACTTCAACGGCAATACCGGTCCCTTCATCCAGTACACCTATGCTCGTATCCGAAGCATCTTGCGCAAGGCACAGGCAGAGGGTATCGAGATTCCCGCACAGCTGCCCGTAAACGCAGAGCTCAGCGACAAGGAGATCAGCCTCATCCAGCACCTCAACGCCTTCACCGCAGCTGTTCGTCAGGCTGGTACCGACTACAATCCCTCATGCATCGCCAACTACTGCTATGAGCTCGTCAAGGAGTACAACCAGTTCTACCATGACTTCAGCGTGCTGAAGGAGGAGGATCAGAACAAGAAGCTCGTTCGTCTGGCTCTCTCTCAGGCCGTAAGCCAAGTCGTCAAGAACGGCCTTGGCCCTCACGGCAACGAAGTGCCCGAGAGAATGTAAGGACCCTCCCCTCGCTCTCCCTCTAGGGAGCGGGCCTGCAGGTCCCCTTGAACAGTGATGTTTTTATCCTAATTATATTAGATTAAGATGATAAGAGCATTTGAAACAGCCTCACCGGACATTTATCCGTTGCTAAAGGCTTTTGCTAAAGAGAATCGCAGACATGCCACAGAGGCCGAGAAAGTTTTATGGGAACACCTTCGCCGGTACAAGGTTTTGAGGCAACACGTTATAGGAAATTATATTGCAGACTTCTGTTTCCCCAAAGAAAAGATAGTTATTGAGATAGATGGTGCATATCATTACGAGAATACACAGATAGAATATGATGAAATTCGTTCACATTGGCTAATGAGAAACGGATTTCTTGTTCTCCGTTTTAGTAATGAAGAAGTCTTGCAAAGACCAGAATGTGTAGTAGATAGTGTTATGGAAATAAAAACAAGTTGCAATGTAGCTCCCTCCCTAGAGGGAGGGCGGGGGGAGAGTCCAAGTCCTCAAGCGCTCTGTGTAGACGGTGCCTGCTCCGGCAACCCTGGTCCCATGGAATATCGTGGAGTGCACATACCCAGTGGAAAGGAGGTTTTCCGCGTGGGTCCCATGCTGGGCACCAACAACATCGGAGAGTTTCTGGCCATCGTACATGGACTCGCCCTGATGAAACAGCAAGGCATCTCCATGCCTATCTACAGCGACAGCGTGAGCGGTCAGGCTTGGGTGAGAAACAAGAAGGCCCGGACCACGCTTGCCATGAGCCCAGAGACGGCCCAGGTGCTCGATCTCGTGGCTAGGGCAGAGAAATGGTTGCGCGAGAATGACTTTCGTGTACCCATCCTGAAATGGGATACTGAGGCTTGGGGTGAGATACCTGCCGATTTCGGCCGAAAGTAATAGAGTTTTGGACATTGACCAAAGTAAATTGTTTTCGGGCAATAACGAAACAAATAGAGTTTTTGTCGTTAAGAGAACTTGCTGATGAAGGAGTTTTGGACACAGATGGGGCCCTATTTTGCCCCTTATAAGAAATACATTGTAGCGACGTTTGGATTCAACATCCTGACGGCCTTCTTCAATGTATTCTCTTTTACCTTGCTGCTGCCCATCCTCAACATACTTTTCAACATCGAGCAGGAGCATTTCGAATTTATGCCTTGGGGCAGTGCCGCCTTGATAGATGTAGCCAAGAACAATCTCTACTACTACTCACAGCATCTGGTGGAGAGCATCGGTCCCGCAGCCACCATGCTCGTACTGGGCCTTGTACTCTCTTTCCTCACGCTGCTCAAGACCGGATCATACTTCCTCGGTTCGTCCACCTTGATGCCCATCCGAACGGGTATCGTGCGCGACATCCGAGCCCGACTCTATCGCAAGATACTACAGCTCCCGCTGGGCTTCTTCAGCGAGGAGAAGAAAGGTGACATCCTGGCTCGTGTCTCAACGGATGCCAACGAGGTAGATGCCAGCATCACCTCTTCGCTGGACATGATCATCAAGAACCCCATCTTCATCCTTGTGTACATGGGTACCCTCTGCTACATCAGCTGGCAGCTCACCCTTTTCACCCTGCTCGTGGTACCTCTCATGGCCACGGGTATAGGAAAAATCGGTAAGACCCTGAAGGCCAAGTCTCTGCACGCCCAGAATCTCTGGGGAGAGGGACTCAGCCAGTTTGAAGAGACCTTGGGAGGACTGCGCATCGTGAAAGCCTTCATTGCAGAGAAGAAGATGGAGGACCGCTTCAACAGGGTCAACGATGAGTTTCGCCGGGTATCTACCCGAGTGGCCGTACGTCAGAGTGCCGCTCATCCCGTGAGCGAGTTTCTCGGCACGGTGATGATCGTCATCGTACTGTGGTTTGGCGGCACACTTATCTTCAGTGGCAACTCTCCCATTGACGCCAGCACATTCATCTACTACATCATCATCCTCTACACCACGCTCCAGCCCATCAAGGATCTCTCCAAGGCAAGCTACGCCATACAGAAAGGCATGGCTTCCATGCAGCGTATCAACAAGGTGCTGGAAGCAGAGAATCCCATAAAGGAAGCGGAAGACACACGCACCATCAGTGCGCTGGAGCATGGCATAGAACTGCAACATGTCACCTTCTCATACAACGAAGAACGTGTCATCCTGAATGATGTCTCACTCACCATTCCCAAAGGTAAGACCATCGCACTGGTGGGACAAAGCGGTAGTGGAAAGAGTACGCTCGTGGACCTCATACCGCGCTATCACGACATCCAGCAAGGAGCCATCCTCATCGACGGCATAGACATTCGCGACCTTAAGATAGCCTCCCTGCGAGGCCTCATTGGCAATGTCAACCAGGAGGCTATCCTCTTCAACGACACCATCTTCAACAACATTGCCTACGGTGTGGAGCATGCCACACAGGAAGAGGTGGAGCAAGCAGCTAAGATAGCCAATGCACATGAGTTCATCCTTCAGATGGAGGAAGGCTACGAGACCAAGGTAGGCGACCGTGGTTGCCGTCTCTCCGGAGGTCAGCGTCAGCGCATCAGCATAGCCAGAGCCATCCTGAAAAATCCTCCCATCCTCATCCTCGACGAGGCCACCTCCGCACTCGACACAGAGAGCGAGCGTCTCGTACAGGAGGCATTGGAGCGTCTCATGAAGTCACGCACCACCATCGCCATTGCACACCGACTCAGCACCATACGCCATGCCGACGAGATCTGCGTCCTGCACGAAGGTCGCATCGTGGAGCGAGGCACACACGAGGAACTGCTGGCCCAGGACGGCTACTACAAGAAGCTTAGCGACATGCAAAATGGATAGGCGCCATGGCCATTCCATTTTGGAAGCCATACGCTGCGGTGCAACGATGAAATAAGGAAAAGAAGTATGACTGGGATGCAGATTCATCTGCATGAAAATATAGAATTGACAAACAAAAAAATATAACACTATGGATTTTGTAGAAGAACTTACATGGAGAGGCATGATCCACCAGATGATGCCTGGTACAGATGAGATGTTGAAACAGGGTATGGCTACGGCTTACCTGGGCATCGACCCCACCGCAGACAGCCTGCACATCGGTCATCTCTGCGGCGTGATGATGCTGCGTCACTTCCAGCGTTGCGGCCACAAGCCCCTCGCACTCGTAGGTGGTGCTACGGGTATGATCGGTGACCCCAGCGGTAAGAGCCAGGAGCGCAACCTGCTCGACGAGGCCACCCTTGCTCACAACGTGGCTTGCATCAAGGCACAGCTTGCTCGCTTCCTCGACTTCGACAGCGATGCAGAGAACAAGGCAGAACTCGTCAACAACTATGACTGGATGAAGAACTATTCCTTCCTCGACTTCGCACGCGAGATAGGTAAGTGCATCACCGTCAACTATATGATGGCCAAGGACTCAGTGAAGCGTCGTCTCAACGGTGAGGCACAGGATGGTATGTCCTTCACCGAGTTCACCTACCAGCTCCTTCAGGGCTACGACTTCCTCCACCTCTATCAGGAGAAGGGTTGCCGTCTGCAGTTGGGTGGTAGCGATCAGTGGGGCAACATCACCACTGGTACCGAGTTGATTCGCCGTAAGCTGGGCAACGAGAATGAGGCATTTGCACTCACCTGCCCCCTCATCACCAAGGCTGACGGTAAGAAGTTCGGCAAGACAGAGGAGGGCAACATCTGGCTCGACCGCACCCGTACCTCTCCCTATCAGTTCTACCAGTTCTGGCTGAACGTAGCCGATGAGGACGCGGAGCGCTACATCAAGATCTTCACCTCGCTCACCCGTGAGGAGGTAGAGAGCATCGTAGAGGAGCACAAGCAGGATCCCGGCCGTCGTGTACTCCAGCGCCGTCTGGCAGAGGAGGTGACCGTGATGGTTCACAGCCGCGCAGACTATGAGTTGGCAGTGGAGGCCAGCAACATCCTCTTCGGCAAGGCCACCAAGGAGAGCCTCGTGAAGCTCGATGAGCAGACCCTGCTCGACGTATTCTCCGGCGTACCCCAGTTTGAGGTAAGTCGCTCCCTCTTTGACGGTGAGGGCGTAAAGGCCGTCGACCTCGTAGCCGAGCACAGCAAGTGCTTCGCCAGCAAGGGCGAGATGCGCAAGCTCACCCAGGGTGGTGGTGTAAGCATCAACAAGGAGAAGCTGGCTGCCTTCGACCAGCCCCTTACGGCTTCCGACCTTCTCGACGACAAATACGTCCTCGTACAGCAAGGTAAGAAGAAGTACTTCCTCCTCATCGCAAAGTAAGATAGGAGACAAGCGAAAAGCACACTATATAGCAGAATTCACCGATTCGGGATGTATATTCCTATCGGTGGATTCTGCTTTTTTGCGACTACACGCAATAATTTTTAATCTTTAATTTTTAATTTATAATTATTCTTCGTACCTTTGCACCCGCAATCCTTCCGAGGAATGCTTCGGATTGGGCTATGGTGTAATGGTAGCACAAGACATTTTGGTCGTCTTAGTTCTGGTTCGAAACCGGATAGCCCAACCAAAAAGGTGTGGAGAACTTAAGTTTTCCGCACCTTTTTTTTGTACTTTCAAAAAGGTTTTGTAACTTTGAGCATTGTATAACCTATAAACCAAAAAAATACACAAAGATGAACAACCCATTCTCACTTGAAGGAAAGAACGCCTGGATTACAGGCGCATCCTATGGTATCGGTTTCAATATCGCGAAGGCTTTCGTTGCTGCCGGTGCAAATATGATCATTTTCAATGATATCAACGAGGCAGCCCTTGAGCGCGGTCTGGCCAACTACAAGGAGGCAGGCATCACCAATGTCAAAGGTTACGTGTGCGACGTGACCGATGAGGAAGGCGTAAAGGCTCTCGTAGAGAAGATCCATCAGGAAGTAGGCCAGATCGACATCTTGGTCAACAACGCAGGTATCATCAAGCGCATCCCCATGCACGAGATGAAGCGCGCTGAGTTCCAGCAGGTTATCGATATCGACCTCGTAGCTCCCTACATCTGCGCCAGCGCAGTTCTGCCCGAGATGATGGAGCGTCGTGAGGGTAAGATCATCAACATCTGCTCTATGATGTCCGAGCTGGGTCGTGAGACCGTATCTGCATACGCTGCTGCCAAGGGTGGTCTGAAGATGCTGACCCGCAACATCTGCTCTGAGTATGGTGAGTACAACATCCAGTGCAACGGCATCGGCCCCGGCTACATCGCTACTCCCCAGACTGCTCCTCTCCGTGAGCCCCAGCCCGATGGCAGCAAGCATCCCTTCGACAGTTTCATATGTGCCAAGACTCCCGCAGGTCGTTGGCTTGATCCCAGCGAACTGGGTGGTCCCGCAGTATTCCTTGCATCAAAGGCTTCCGATGCTGTCAATGGCCATGTCCTCTACGTGGATGGCGGTATTCTCGCTTACATTGGCAAGCAGCCCAAGTAATAAAGGCAAATATCCCACAATACAGCCTAGGTTTATCGAAAGGCTGAAAACAATAGGACCTTCCCCAACACGGGGAAGGTCCTATTCTATATTATATCCTATTCTGTATTATATAAGGTATAGGAGGGAGGAGTAAACCTCCTGAGAACTCCTATCCTTCGTGTGCCATATTACTTTGGGCTTTTAAACTTACGAGATCTGGCTACCACCCTTCACAGGACGCTCGATGGTGCTGACAGCTACATTGCCATCCCAGTCGGTAGCTGAGAGGATCATACCTTCGCTGACCAAGCCGTTCTTGAACTGACGGGGAGCCAGGTTGGCAATGAAGAGTACCTGCTTGCCTACGAGCTGTTCGGGCTCGTACCACTCGTGGATGCCGCTGATGATGGTGCGACCCTTGGGAGTACCATCATCAAGCTTGAACTTGAGGAGCTTCTTCATCTTGGGCACAGCCTCACACTCCAATACGGTACCCACTCGGATATCCATCTTCTGGAAGTCCTCGAAAGCAACGGTATCCTTGACGGGAGCAGCCTCGTAGTTGGCCTCAGCGTTGGCCTTGACAGTAGCCTCGAGCTTGTCTATCTGGAACTGGATGACATCGTCCTCGATCTTCGAGAAGAGCAGGCTGGGCTTAGCGAGCTGCTTGCCACTGGGCAGGAGGTCGGTACGACCCAGGTCGTCCCAGTTCAGGTCATCCATACAGATCATCTGGCGCAGACGGGCAGAAGAGAAGGGAAGGAAAGGTTCGAAGACGATGGCCAGGTTGGCAGTGAGCTGCAGAGACACGTAGATGACGGTCTTCACGCGCTCTGGATCGGTCTTGATGACCTTCCAGGGCTCCTCGTCGGCGATGTACTTGTTGCCGATGCGGGCCAGTTCCATAGCCTCCTTCTGTGCATCGCGGAACTTGAAAGCTTCGAGCAGACGCTCCACCTTCTCGCGTACCTGTGCAAAGCTGGCCAAGGTTGCCTTATCCGTGTCGGTAAGTTCTCCGGGTACAGGCACTACACCATCGTAGTACTTCTGGGTGAGCTGCAAAGCACGATTGACGAAGTTGCCATATACAGCTACGAGCTCGTTGTTGCAACGAGCCTGGAAGTCTGCCCAGGTAAAGTCATTGTCCTTGGTCTCGGGTGCGTTGGCTGTCAATACATAGCGCAACTCATCCTGGCGGTTGGGCAATTCCTCCAAATATTCGTTCAGCCATACGGCATAGTTCTTCGAGGTAGAAATCTTATTGCCCTCGAGGTTCAGGAACTCATTGCTGGGCACGTTGTCGGGCATGATGTAACCACCGTGAGCCATCATCATCGTGGGGAAGATGAGGCAGTGGAACACGATGTTGTCCTTGCCGATGAAGTGAACGAGACGCGTCTCATCGTCCTGCCACCACTGCTGCCAGGTACCCCACTTCTCAGGCTGGGCATCGCAGAGTTCCTTGGTATTGCTGATGTAGCCGATAGGTGCATCGAACCATACGTAGGGCACCTTGCCCTCGGCAGCTTCAACGGGCACGGGGATACCCCAGTCGAGGTCACGGGTCATGGCACGGGGCTGGAGGTCCATGTCGGGCCAAGACTTGCACTGGCCATAGACGTTTGAGCGCCACTCCTTGTGACCCTCCAGGATCCACTCCTTGAGCCACTCCTGGTGGTCGCCCAGAGGCAGGTACCAGTTCTTGGTGTCGCGCAGTTCAAGGGGATTGCCGGGATTGTTCTTGTTGGTGGGGTTGATGAGCTCAGAGGGAGAGAGGGTGGCACCGCACTTCTCACACTGGTCGCCATAAGCACCTTCTGCACCACAGCGGGGACAAGTACCCACGATGTTGCGGTCGGTGAGGAACTCGCCTGTCACAGCATCACAGTACTGCTTCTCCACCTTCTCCACGAGCTTGCCATCGTCGTAGAGCTTGCGGAAGAAGTCTGCAGCAAACTTGTGATGGATGTCGCTGGTGGTGCGGCTGTAGATGTCGAAGGAGATACCGAAGTCCTCGAAAGACTTCTTGATGATGCCATGGTAGCGGTCCACGACATCCTGTACGGTGATGCCTTCCTTCTTGGCACGGATGGTCACGGGTACACCATGCTCGTCGGAGCCACCAATGAAGATGACGTCGCGCTTCTTCAGACGAAGGTAGCGCACGTAGATATCGGCAGGCACGTACACGCCAGCCAGGTGACCGATATGCACGGGACCATTGGCGTAGGGCAGAGCCGATGTTACGGTTGTTCTTTTAAATGCCATATTCTTATGTTGTTGAGTTTTAGTTCAATATTTCAGTGATTCGACAATTCGATAGTTCGATATTTCGATGATTCGATAGTTCAATGAGTCAATGGATCTATGATTCGATAAGGGGTCTGCAAAGACTATACCATCTGCAACATATGCAGGTAGATCACGGCTGCAGGTATGGCGAGCAGACTGCTGTCGAAGCGGTCAAGCATACCGCCGTGTCCGGGCAGGATGTTGCCGCTGTCCTTGATGCCAAGAGTGCGCTTCAGGAGACTTTCCACCAGGTCGCCCCAAGTGCCGAAGACCACTACGGTGAGACCCAATCCCATCCACTGAGGGAGCGAGAGGGTGGTCATTCCGTCGCTGGCTTCCCAGTAGTAGACGGCAGCAGCCACACCCATCGTGAGGAGGGCTCCACCGACGCTACCTATCCATGACTTCTTGGGCGAGATGCGGGGGAAGAGCTTGTAGGGGATGTAGCGTGAGAGTCCCCAGCCCGTCAGGTAGGCACCCGTGTCGTTGGCCCAGAGGAAGAAGAAGATGCTCAAAGGCAGGATCCACTGGTAGCTGATCGTCAAAGGATGAGCCGGATCTGCTGTGAAAGCCAGTATGTTGAGCAAGGAGAAAGGCAGTGCTACGTACATCTGAGCCATCATCGTGTAGGCCCAGTTGTTGATGGGATTGGGACGCTGCAAGTAGAGCTCTTCCACCAGCAGGTAGATGATACTGCCCAGGAAGGGCAGGAAGATGGCCGCATCGCAGTTGCCCTGGCAGTACTGGTTGAAAGCCCCGAAGAGCAGGACGCCAGCCAGACTGGTGATGAAGGTATTGACATGTACCCCCTCCTGCTCATTGACGATGTTGCAGAACTCTCTCACCGAGAGGTAGGTGATAAGTCCAAAGAGCACGGCCATGCTCTCTGCGCCATACACGATGCATCCTACAAGCACGATCACAAATACGACGGCTGTCAGGGCACGTATGATAAAGTTTTTCATAGGACTCTCTCTATGTCTTGTTGTATCTTACTTTTCCGTTACCTTCCGCTCTTGTCGTAGGAGCCACCCAGATCCTTGCCTGTGATTTCCGTCTCGGGAACTTCCTCGGCCTGAGGTTCTGCAGGGGTCTCCTTCTCCAATTGCTCGTTTTCTTCCAGCAATTCCTCCGTGCGACTTGCCCAGGGACGCTTGCCAAAGATCTGCTCCACATCGGAGGCATAGATCACCTCGCGCTCCATCAGTATCTGAGCCAGACGAGCATGACCCTCTTGCTTCTCCGTAAGCAATCGCTTGGCACGGTCGTACTGCTCGGCCACCATGCGGCGAGCCTCCTCGTCGATGAGCTTGGCCGTCTCTTCACTGTAAGGCTTCTGGAAGCCATACTCTTCATTGTTATAGTAGCACAGGTTGGGCAACTTGTCGCTCATACCCATATAGGCTATCATGGCATAAACCTGCTTGGTGACACGCTCCAGATCGTTCATCGCACCGCTGCTGATGTGACCGGTGAAGAGTTCCTCTGCCGCACGGCCACCCAAGAGCGAGCATATCTCGTCGAGCATCTGCTCACGGGTGTTGATCTGACGCTCTTCGGGTAAGTACCAGGCTGCACCCAGCGCACGTCCACGTGGTACGATGGTCACCTTTACCAGAGGATTGGCATATTGCAGGTTCCAACTTATCGTGGCATGTCCAGCCTCATGCAGGGCAATGGCACGCTTCTCCTCGGTTGTCATCACCTTCGTCTTCTTCTCCAGACCTCCGATGATACGATCCACAGCGGCAAGGAAGTCCTCCTTGCTCACCACCTTCTTGTCGTGACGGGCAGCAATGAGGGCAGCCTCGTTGCAGACGTTGGCGATGTCTGCACCACTGAAGCCGGGAGTCTGACGAGCCAGGAAGTCCACATCAAGTGTATCGTCTTTCTTGATATTGCGCAGATGTACATTGAAGATAGCCTTTCGCTCAGGAAGGTCGGGCAGATCCACATGTATCTGACGGTCGAAACGTCCTGCACGGAGCAATGCCTTGTCGAGGATGTCAGCACGGTTGGTAGCAGCGAGGATGATGACGCCGCTGTTGGTACCGAAGCCGTCCATCTCGGTGAGCAACTGGTTGAGTGTGCTTTCGCGCTCATCGTTGCCTCCCATGGAAGGATTCTTACCACGGGCACGGCCGATGGCATCTATCTCATCGATGAAGATGATGCAAGGACTCTTCTCCTTAGCTTGGCGGAAGAGGTCGCGCACACGACTGGCACCCACACCCACGAACATCTCCACAAAGTCGCTACCCGACATTGAGAAGAAAGGCACGTCTGCCTCGCCTGCCACAGCCTTGGCCAGCAATGTCTTACCTGTTCCTGGAGGGCCTACGAGCAGTGCACCCTTAGGTATCTTACCTCCCAGTTCGGTATATTTCTTGGAGTTCTTCAGGAATTCCACGATCTCCTGCACCTCCTGCTTAGCACCCGCCTGACCGGCTACATCGTTGAAGGTCACCTTGGGACCTTGCTCCTTGTCTACGAGCTTAGCCTTGCTGCGACCCACATTGAAGATGTTGGAACCCATTCCACCACCACTTCCACCACCGCCCATACGGCGCATGATGATGATCCAGAAGACAATGATGATGAGGAGCGGTCCAAATGAGATGAGCAAGCTCATCAGGCCACCTTCTGAGGCATTGTTGTACTCCAGATTGATCTGCTCACCATTGTTTTTTGCCAGATAGGTGGAGTCGTTGTTGAGCTGGGTGATGAAGTTGTCGGTGTTGGTCACATTGCCTTGTGTCTCCACATAGGCAGTACCCACATTGGTTACGGAGTGGCCAAAGATGTCTGCCGCATGGTCGGGCTTGGCATAGAGCTTCATGGTACCCTCTTTCTGGTTCATCACCACCTTGCGGCACCAGCCATTTTCGATGTAACGCTTGAACTGCGAATAACCAACCTCCTTGCCTTCGGCACCGAGGCTTTCGTTGCCCATGAAGAACACGTAGCCGAGTATCACAGCCACGATGACATATATCCACGTCAGGTTGAATGACGGCCTTTTGGGTTTCTTGTTGTCTGCCATTTCTTGATTTTGTCTTTTTAGAATTGTGGGTGATCTTTTGGAGCCATCTCTCTGCTGGACAACTGTCTGCAGTCTGGCATCTTGTCCATCCGTTGTCTGGGAGAGAAGCCGGCCTTACAGCACGTCCTCCAGCGTCTCCAGTTCGGCATCGGCCCAGAGATGCTCCAAGTCGTAAAACTCACGCTCCTCGGGGAGGAAGATGTGGACCATCACATCAGCATAGTCCATGGCCACCCAGAGTGAGTTGCGCATACCAGACACGCCCACCGGATGCTGGCCCAACTGCTTCAGCACCTCCTCGCCTACATTCTGCGCCAAAGCCTGCACATGGCTGGGGGAATTGCCAGTACAAAGCACAAAATATTGGCAGATGGTGTCATCGATATGGGACAAGTTGGCTATGGTGACGCGATGACCCTTCTTGTCCTGGAGGGCCTGTACGATCTGGTCTACGAGTTCTACGGTTTCTATCATTTATTTAATTAGGTGTAAACTTACTAAAATTGTAGATGCAAAGATACGAGAAAATGTTTGCCTATTGAAATTTGCACGCTCGAAATGTTGCTTGTTTGACTTTTTTTAGTAATTCGATGCATTTTTTTGCCCAAAAGATTTGTTCGTTAATAAAAAAGTCGTACCTTTGCACCCGAAATCAAGACGAGGTGACAAGGTTGCCCTCCTGATTGAAACGATTGGGCTATGGTGTAATGGTAACACTGCAGATTCTGGTCCTGCCTTTCCTGGTTCGAGTCCGGGTAGCCCAACACCACATGACGACTGAGTTTTCTCAGTCGTCATTTTTTGTTAAGGAGGACATCTGCAAAACATGATTTATGTACAACCCATACGCATGACCAGGCTTAATCATGCGCATGACAAAAGACTGTCACCATAAACATTCACGAATGGAACCTTTTTGTACCAAGTGTTGGTGTCTGTACTACACCAGTCCTGCATAGCGGAACATCTCGCGATAAGCCTCCACCTTCTTGTCGAGCGAAAGCGGATAGGCACGGGAGGAGGAAGGCAGGCGATAGAGTACCGGAGCATACGAGTCGTCCCCCTGGACAGGTATAGACACATACTGCCCTACCCTTGGAAGTTCCTTTACATTTAGCATTTCGCAAAGTGTCTGTGTGGCCTTCTCACCCGTGGTGACGACAACCTTGCACTCGGGTATTTGGCGAAGCAAGGCTCGGACATCGGTAGGCTCCACCACCTCCAGAAACTTATCCGATGCATTGTCTTTCAGCCTTCTGACAGCAGTAGCCGTATCATAAAAGCCGATGCCCTTCTCTTGCAAGAAATCCACGATCTCCGTCAAGCGAAAGGTTTTGGCTTGCTGGTCTACGAAGTGCATCTTGTCACCATAGAATATCTGTCCCTCTATACGCCAGTGATCGTTGATAAAATTGGGATAGAAAAAATCCATACACCAGCGCTTGCGCTGAGGTGGAAAACTACCGAGGAAAAGCACCTTACATCCTGTGGGTAAGAAAGGCAGGAGTGGGTGGTACTCCACGTCCTCGTTGGACTGCTGTATGTGCTCGAGATGGAGATATGACATAGGACAATGAAACGGTGGTTGAGAAAAAACATGCACGGCATGATGCCTGTACACCCTATTTCAAACGCAAAGATACGCATTCTTTGCGAAAAAAGAATGCGTATCTCCAAAAGATGTAGTATTTTCCTTACTCTACGAGCATCATGCCCAGCCTGTAAAAACGACTATACCGGCACTACTAGCATCATGCTCTCGCTGCAAAAGCGACGGCAATTACTCTGCAAAGCACTTCTCCAAGGTATCGAGCAGATCCTGCTCGCGCAGATTCTTTGCTACGATGAGACCATCCTTGTCGATGAGCACATTGGCAGGAATAGCCTGTACGTTGTAAGGCTTTGCAGCCTCGCACTGCCAACCCTTCAGGTCGCTCATGTGAGGCCAAGGCATGTTGTACTTCTCAATAGCCTTCACCCAAGCCTCCTTGTCGTTGTCGAGCGAGATACCTATCACCTCGAAGCCCTTGCTGTGATATGCCTCATAGGCCTTCACTACCCAAGGCATCTCCTTGATGCAGGGACCACACCAGCTGGCCCAGAAGTCGATGAGGACAAAACGGTTCTTACCTACATAGTCCGACACCTTGACGGGCTTGCCCTCGGGGGAGTTGAGCGAGAGGTCGGTGTACTTCTGACCGATAGCAGTTGCCTTGATGGCCTCCTGCTC
>JAZLII010000066.1:0-2139 GCA_045617275.1 Bacteroidaceae bacterium | reverse complement strand
ACATTCGCAGCAAGAGATGATGGAGACGATGTCGAGCACCATGGACACCATCACCACCATCCTCGTAGTAGCAGCAGCCTTCTCATTGCTCGTGGCAGGCATCGGCATCATGAACATCATGCTGGTGAGCGTCACGGAGCGTACCAAGGAGATAGGTCTGCGCATGAGTGTGGGCGCAAGAGGACGGGACATCAGCCGACAGTTCTTGATAGAGGCGGTGATGATAAGTCTCACGGGTGGTCTCATCGGCATCGGCATGGGCTACCTTCTGAGCGCCGGTGCATCTGCCCTTGGACTGCCGTGCCACGTGCCGCTATGGAGCGTCTTGCTCAGCTTCGGCGTGTGCGTATTCATCGGTCTGGTGTTTGGCTTCATCCCCGCCCGTAAGGCCGCACGCATGGACCCCATCGAGGCTCTCCGCTACGAGTAAGAAAAACAGTAAGACCGTCCCCACCAAGGTCATCCCATACAAACAAAAAAAAACTACAAATACAAATGAAAAAGGTATTATTCGCACTACTGATGTTGCTTCCCCTTACCTCATTTGCAAAGCAGAAGGTGGACGACAGCAAGTATCTCAAGGGAGCCGTACCCGAAGTCAACGGCATCGTGACATTCCACAAGGCTTTCGCCGTACCTGGCAGAAGCAAGCAGGAGATCTACAATGTGCTGAGGGCATACCTCGTAGACAAGGTGGAGAAGTCCATCCCCGCTCCCGTAGACTATGCACGCCTCCACTCAGACTCTCGCGACACACTGGCCGCCCAGATATGCGAGTGGCAGGTGTACAAGCAGAAATTCCTCAACCTGGACCGCTCTCGTTTCCGCTACACGCTCAACGTGCTCATAGATGATGGCAAGGTGTCCATCGACATGACCCGTCTGGCCTACTACTATCAGGAGGACCAGGAAGGCAACAACGGCGTGAACTATCGCGCAGAGGAGTGGATATCCGACAAGGCTGCACTCAACAAGGCCGGTACCAAACTCCTGCCCAAGAGCAATAAGTTCCGCCGCAAGACCGTAGACCGCGCCGAGGAGATCTTCGAGGAGATCATGGACATCTTCGAGGAGAAGGCCATCCAAGAGGAGAAGGCCAAGGAAGAGGCTCCCGCCAAGAAGGTGCGCTCACACGTACAGGAATTGTAAAAACAAGGAACAGCAAGGAACAGGCTATACATTGGAAGCAGAGAAGAGACATCAATTCAACCAGTTGACCGAGCATTGCCAACTTGAGGAGGCCGAACGGCTACTGTTCGACGAGCAGCGACATGCTCCCCAGGACGACGAGGTCTGCTACCTTCTAGGCAATCTCTACCGCAAGCAAAGCAATTGGAAAGAGGCTCTTCAATGGTATGCCCAAGCCATAGAACTGAATCCAGAAAGCCCCGCCCTGCATGCCAGGGAGATGCTTCTGGAGATCATGAACTTCTATGACAAGGAGAGATACAATGTATAGAAACAAGCAGTAGAAAAATGCATAAGATGAGAGGAGCCATTGTGGTTGACACGGAGCGATGCAAGGGATGCCGACTGTGCATGCGTGCATGTCCCCTCAACCTCATAACAATGACTGACAAAGCTGTAAACCACAAAGGATACGCCTACGCCCAGCAGACCCATTGGGAAGAGTGCAATGGCTGCACTTCGTGTGCCATAGTCTGTCCCGACGGCTGTATCACCGTTTACAGAAAAAGAGAAGACTAAAGGGCATGGAACAACTAAACAACAGTAACAACACGACACAGGAGGAATACGTGCTGATGAAGGGCAATGAGGCCATTGCCCACGCAGCCATCCGATGCGGATGCGACGGATTCTTCGGCTACCCCATCACCCCACAAAGCGAGATACTGGAGACACTGGCTCAGGAGAAGCCCTGGGAGACCACCGGCATGGTGGTGCTGCAGGCAGAGAGCGAACTGGCCAGCATCAACATGGTATATGGCGGCGGTGCCACCGGCAAGCGCGTGATGACATCCTCCAGTAGTCCCGGTGTAGCACTCATGCAAGAGGGCATCACCTACATGGCTGGCGCAGAGATACCCGGACTCATCGTCAACGTACAGCGTGGCGGCCCAGGTCTGGGCACCATACAGCCCAGTCAGGCAGACTACATACAGGCCACCCGTGGCGGTG
>JAZLII010000065.1:0-12654 GCA_045617275.1 Bacteroidaceae bacterium | reverse complement strand
CCCTCATCCGGGCTATGACGCCAACATGCGTATGGCCACGGCAGGAGGCATCACCATCATCAATTTTGGCATGGGAAGCCCCAATGCGGCCATCATCATGGACCTCCTTTCGGCCATTGAGCCCAAGGCTTGCCTCTTCCTAGGCAAGTGTGGCGGCATCTCACATCGCACCCAGCTGGGCGACTTCATCCTGCCTCTGGCTGCCATCCGTGGTGAAGGTACGAGCAACGACTACTATCCGCCCGAAGTGCCTGCTCTGCCGGCCTTCATGCTCCAGCGTGCCGTGTCTTCGGCCGTGCGCGATCTCCATTGCGACTACTGGACGGGCACCATCTATACCACCAACCGTCGCATCTGGGAGCACGACGATACCTTCAAGGACTATCTGCGCCAGACACGTGCGATGGGTGTCGACATGGAGACGGCTACGCTCTTCACCTGCGGCTTCTTCAATCACATCCCCACGGGTGCCTTGCTCCTTGTATCGGACAATCCTATGACCCCTGAGGGCGTGAAGACCAGCGAGAGCGACCGTAAGGTGACGCGAGGCTTTGTCAATCAGCATGTGGAGATGGGCATCGTAGCCATGCAGAAGATCATGGCCAACGATAGCACCGTACGCCATCTGAAGTTCGACTGGTAGCCTCGCTCCTCAGTCTGTGCTACTCCCCGAGAGCCAAGTATTTGCTTGACTTTGGCCTATGGCCAGGTCCTCACACGCTCCACGTTCATCGTTTTACGCTCCACGCTCATCGCTCAACGCTCATCGCTATGGCAAAAACCACCGGACCTACATACGAAGATATCGCTCGCGAAGTGAAAGCGGGCCAACTCAAGCCTATCTATTACCTGATGGGCGAAGAAGACTTTTACATCGACCGCTTGAGCCAGCTCATCCTCGACCAGGTGCTGGCTCCCGAGGAGAGGGACTTCAACCTCGACATCCTCTACGGTGGCGAGACAAGCGCCAATCAGGTCATCCAGTTTGCTCAGGGCATGCCTATGATGGCCTCACACCGTGTCGTCTTGCTACGCGAAGCACAGCAGATGGACGATCGCGACCGTGAGCGCCTTGCCTCCTATGCCCAGCACGCCTGTCCCACCACCATCCTCGTCGTGTGTCACAAGCACGGCAAGCTCGATGCACGCCGCCAGTTGGCCCAGGAGGTGAAGAGGGTAGGGGTGCTCTTCGAGTCAAAGAAGCTCTACGACTCTCAGTTGCCCGGATTTGTCACGGGCTATCTCAAGCAGCACCGTATGGATGCCGAACCGGCAGCTTTGCAGATGCTCTGCGAATTTGTGGGCAGCGACCTGAGCCGCCTCTCCAGCGAGATGGACAAACTCCTTCTTGCCACTCCTGCCGGACAGACACGTGTCACCGCCCTGCTGGTGGAAGAGCAGACAGGCATGAGCAAGGACTTCAATAGTTTTGAGTTGCAGAGAGCGCTGGCTTTGCGCGATGTGGTGAAGGCCAATCGCATTGTGAATTATTTTAACAGCAATCCACGCTCCTTTGCTCTTCCAGCTACGCTCACCACCTTGTTCGGATTTTTTTCCGACGTCATGTTGTCCTACTATGCACCCGAGCGTAGCGAGAATGGTATAGCCAGTTGGATAGGCAAGTCTCCCTGGCAGATACGCGATGGTGTCTTGCCCGCCATGCAGAGATACTCTGGCAACAAGGTCATTCAGATTTTGTCGGAGATCCGACGCACCGACGCCAAATCTAAAGGGGTAGGGGGCTGCCGAACGGCTCCAGGAGACCTACTTCGCGAACTTATTTTCTTCATTCTACACTAAAAAGGCCCTCTCTGAGGGCTTTTCTTTTTCTATTTGAGCACGTTTTTGCACGAAATAGAATGCTAAAAAAATAGGCTATTTTGTAGGAATTACGCCACATCTCGGCCATTTTCCACGCGCTGAGAATCGCGCAGAATCTCCCGACCTGCATCGTCGTGCAGAAAATCGCAAGGAAGCAAAATTTCGCAATTTTCGCGATTTGCGGATTCTTGTTTTACACTTTTTTGCATTTACATCTCTTCACGATTCTGCTTTTGATATTTATATATTAAAACTGCGATTTGCATCCCTATACACCCGGTAGATCCGAGGATTTCAAATATGCATATCAAGAATTGTAAATTTGATATACAAATCGAGACTTGTAATATGTGAATGTAAAATTATTCACACTGTTTTTGTGTGTGTAAGATATTGGAAACCAATAAAATATACAATTTTGTTATAGTGTACACCTGTGCTTGTGGCGCCTTTTGGATGAATATACTGTGAATATGCCCGATTTGCCGATACTTTGCACCATATAACGCACTAAAAGCCAATAAAATAAGCATTATAATATAAAGTATTTGCTTTAAGTATGTTTTTGTGGATATTTTAGGTCTATATACTGACGTATGCATTTGTATATCGATTTGTGTATGCAAATGTAGATTTCAATATAGAAAATAAAAATCACATTGTTGTCTATCAATTTTAATTCCCGAATCTTGTTTTGTATTCACTTTTTAGCTATCTTTGCCCTACGATTTAAGTTTTTATAGGGGTACCCCCTTTTTCAATAAGTAAGTTCAAGATGAAGGATAGGATACAGCAGATCATGCTCCATGAGGGAATGAACCAGCAAGAGTTCTCCAAAGCGACAGGAATAGCCCCTGCATCGCTGTCAAGTATTTTTACCGGACGTACAATGCCTACTCTCAAGCATGCCGAGGCGTTGCACCAGCATTTCCCCAATCTGAACATCTCTTGGCTCCTTTTTGGCACGGGGGAGATGACGATTGACAGTCAGTCTCCGCTTACTCAGGAAGTCCCTGAAGGCTTTGTAAGTTCGAGCTCTTCTGTCAGCGGTACCCACTCAGAGGGCGCACCAGCAGGTTTGCCCTTCCAGTTTGGTACTGATCTGGGTGCCTCTGCAGGTCCCGTTTCAGGAGCCACAGCGGGAGCCACCGCAGCTGCTCTCTCCCCTTCCGAGAGTGCTTTGCAGGCAGGCCCTGTTGTACAGGTTCCTTTGGAGCTTTTGAAAAAAACTGACATTAAGCCTCGACGTATAGCAGAGATACGCATCTTCTTCGACGATGGTACCTATGAGGTCTTCCAGGGCAACCTGTAGTCTCCTCTCTCAGTCGGCTTGGTACTCAATTTTCATTTTCCTTTTTCAATTTTCCATTTTTCCTTGTGGCGTTTGATAGTTTTTGCTAACTTTGTGCAAATATATAGATAAGGTATAATAGCATAACCATTTAGCAAACAGTCACAATATGAAAAAGCATATCCTGGACCTCACCGTCAAGTCGGTGGAGCGTCCTCATGAGCGCTATGTGCTGCTCAAGCTCACGGACGAGCATGCTCCCCTTCCCCCTATGGTGCCTGGCCAGTTTGCTCAGATCAGAGTAGACGGCAGTCCCACCACCTTCTTGCGTCGTCCCATTTCCATCCATTTTGTCGATCGTGAGGCCAATGAGATATGGTTTCTCGTGCAGCTCGTGGGCGACGGTACCCGTCAGCTCGGTCGCCTCCAGCCTGGCGATGTGCTCAATGTGGTACTTCCCTTGGGCAATGGCTTCACGCTCCCCTCTCAGCCCGCTTCTGAGGTTGTAGAGCCCGAGCGCATCCTGCTCGTGGGTGGTGGTGTAGGTGCAGCTCCCCTGCTCTATGCCGGATTGTGGCTCTCACAGTTGGGCTATCGTCCCACCTTCCTCATCGGTGCCCGCAGCAAGGGCGATCTCTTGCAGTTGCCCCTCTTCGAGCAGTATGGCGATGTCTATGTCACCACCGAGGATGGTAGCTATGGCGAGCAGGGCTTCGTCACCCAGCATAGCCTCTTGCAGAAGGAACAGTTCACACGCATTGCCACCTGTGGTCCCAAGCCCATGATGGTCAGCGTGGCTCGCTATGCCCGTCAGGTGGGCACGCCTTGTGAGGTTTCGCTCGAGAACAAGATGGCTTGTGGCGTAGGTGCTTGCCTCTGCTGTGTGGAAGACACCGCCGAGCATGGCCATGTGTGTGTATGTACCGAAGGTCCCGTTTTTAAGATTGAAGATTTGAAATGGCAGATTTAAGTGTAAATATAGGCTCCTTGAGCCTCAAGAATCCCGTGATGACAGCCTCCGGCACCTTCGGCTATGGCTTGGAGTTTGCCGACTTTGTAGACCTCTCCCAGATAGGCGGTATCATCGTCAAGGGCACCACCCTCCATCCCCGTCAGGGCAACGCCTATCCCCGTATGGCAGAGACCGCCCAGGGCATGCTCAACTGTGTGGGCCTGCAGAACAAGGGTGTCGACTATTTCTGTGAGCACATCTATCCCCAGATCAAGGACATCCAAACCAATATGATCGTCAATGTCAGCGGCAACTCGCCCGAGGACTATGCCGAGTGTGCTGCCCGTATTGCGGAGCTCGAGTGCATTCCTGCCATTGAGCTCAACATCTCCTGCCCCAACGTCAAGCATGGAGGTATGGCCTTCGGTACCACCTGTGAGGGAGCCGCCTCCGTGGTCAAGGCCGTGCGCGAGGCCTACGACAAGACCCTCATCGTGAAGCTCTCCCCCAATGTCACCAGCATCACCGACATAGCCCTGGCTGTGCAGGATGCCGGAGCCGATGCCGTCTCGCTCATCAACACCCTCATGGGTATGGCCATCGATGCAGAGCGTCGCAAGAAGCTCCTCTCCATCGGTACCGGAGGTCTGAGCGGTCCAGCCGTCAAGCCTGTAGCTCTCCGTATGGTCTATCAGGTGGCCCATGCCGTGCAGATACCCGTCATCGGTCTGGGAGGCATCTCCTCAGCCGCCGACGCCGTAGAGTTCCTCCTTGCCGGAGCCTCAGCCATCGAGATCGGTACGGCCAACTTCCTCGACCCCGCCATCACCGTCAAGGTGGCTCAGGGTATCAATGACTACCTCGACCGCCATGGCTTCCAGAGCGTTCGAGATATTGTAGGAGCATTGGAGGAGTAATGTTTGCTTCATGCCTCTTCTTTTAGCATTTCTTGTAGTAGCCATCTGGGGTGAGACCTTCGTCTCCTCCAAGGTGCTACTCATGGAGGGCCTCATGCCCGCCGACATATTCTTCTATCGTTTCACGGTGGCCTACCTTGGTCTCATCGTGCTCTCCCATCGTCGCCTCTGGGCCTGCTCCTGGCGACATGAGATGCTTCTTGCCATCAGCGGTGTGGCAGGCGGTTCGCTCTATTTTCTTATGGAAAACATGGCCCTGCGCTACTCCACGGCCTCCAATGTCGCCATCCTCGTGGGCACCACGCCCCTTGTCACGGCCCTCCTGCTCGCCCTCTGCTATAAGGACGAGCGCATGAATGGCCGTCAGGTCGTCGGTTCGCTCATCGCCTTCCTTGGCCTCATCCTCGTGGTGCTCAATGGCCAGTTCATCCTCCATCTCAATCCTCTGGGCGATGCCCTCGCCCTCGGAGCCTCAGCCACCTGGGGCGTCTATTCCCTCTGCATGAAGCCCCTCACCGGCCAGTACGACACCCCCTTCATCACGCGCAAAGTATTCGGCTACGGTCTGCTCACCATCCTCCCCTGGTTCTTCTTCGTGGAGCCCCTCCGCCTCGATCCCCAGCTGCTCTCCCACACCACCGTCTGGGCCAACCTCCTCTACCTGAGCCTCGTAGCCTCCCTTGGCTGCTTCCTCACGTGGAACTGGGTCCTTCCCCGCCTCGGCGTAGTCAAGGCCACCAATGTCGTCTATTCCCAATGTGCCTTCACCATGCTCATCTCCGTCCTCATCCTCGGAGAGCGCATCACCTGGATGGCCATCCTCGGCACCCTCATCCTCATCGGAGGCATGGCCCTCATCAGCAAGGCGCGCAAGTAAAGCCCATCTCCCCTTTCAATTTCCATTTTCTAAAGCCTTCTTAGTCGCCGTACATCCTTGCCATCGCCTTGGCTTCTCGTGCCATCTCCTCGCGCAGATCCTGTGGCTCCAGTACCTCTACGAGCGAACCCATCGAGAGCAGTTTCATCACGAGTTCCACCGTAGGTACCACATTTAGCTTGAAGAGGCTATAGTCCGGGTGAGTCTCCAGTTCCTCTTGCGACGAGTGGAGGCGTAGCGTTTTCAGGTACCCATTCTGCATGCTGCTTACCTTCAGCAGCACCCGGGTCGGCTCCGCCTCAGGGTTCACCCGTACGCCGCAGCTGTACCGGAAGTAGTCCTTCGCGCTGAAGCTGGGGTCCATCTCAAACGTCTCCTCCAGCACCGTCATCTCCACGATGCGGTCCAGCGAGTAGGTATCCACATAGCCGTCCTCCTCCTTAAGCACCACGTACCATCGCTGCTGATAGCACCTCAGCGCATAGGGCTCACCTTCCACCTCCCAGGGTCCCTCGATGTTGAAGTCCTTGAAGATGAACCCCACCTTGCGTCCCTGCGTCATGGCATCCACCAGCAGTTCCAGCCACTCATGGCCCTCAGGTGCCTCGTCCATCAGGATGCGCTCCTCCAGCCCCATGCCTCGGCTCAGAGCCAGCTGCTGACGGAAGTTCTCCAGCATCCACCTGTTCAGGCTGCTCTTCTCCCTGTCGGCTATGAAGTAGCGGTATCCCCCCTTGCGCTCACACTCTATGCTGATGTGCAGCATGTCGTCGATGGCATGCAGATGGTTCAGGAAAGTGCGTCGCTCTATCTCCAGTCCGCCGCTCAGTCCCACTTCCCGCTTCCACCTCTCGTTCAGTTCGCGCAGCGAGAGCGGCTGTTCCTCCAGTTGTCTCACGATCCACAGTAGCGTGTGCATCCTGTGATTCTCCATGTCGTGTCTCATTGTCAGTCTCCTTTCTAGTTATGCGAAGGCAAAGTTAGCAATAAACTTGGGAAAATCCATTTCCTATGTTTGGGAAAATTACGAAACACACAAAAATATTGTGGCTCAGGGAGGTGCATCATGCGTTATGCCCCCCATGATTCATACCCCTCCATTGCCTTTGTATCCGTCCACGAAAGGCTCCTCGTTGTCCTTATACAGGTAGTTGGCATTGAGGTGAGGAAACGCCTTGAAAAACTCTTCCAGGATGTCCGCTGTCACCCGGTGTTTGCCAGATCTCATTTTGGCCACTTTCTCCGTATACAGGCCATCTACCTTCATTCCTAATTCCACAGACGATCGCACATCGCCACGACTCATCAGCTTGTCGATCAGTTCAATAAATCTCTCCGTCGTTTTCATGATTCTTTTCTTTATCATTTTAGATTCTCTTGTACCCTCACATGCCTGTCTATCACCTTGAAAAGCTCCTCCTTACTCTTGGGCATCATCATTTCCTTCATTTCCATTCTATGTTTATGAGTTTCATCTTTTTCATCACTCGCTTTGTCAACTAAGACACCGCAAAGTTACGCCCCCTCCTAAGCAAATCTGCTTCCCATGTTTGGGAAAATATTGAGAAAAGAGAGAAAAAAAGGGTAGGGAAGAGATTGCTTCACATAGTCCACAACTCTGCAAGCTCCTGTGGCGTATGATATTGCATGATGTCATCCATCGTACCATCTGTAGTGTCATACGCCATTTTTGACGCTTGCTCATTTGTAAGGCAATTTGTGCCGTCACTATCCTTCATATTCTTCAAGCACATATATAGCTCTTTTCTATATCGTGCTATCTCTTCTCTCGTGTGGATCATTTTAGTTTTGACGTTTGGGGAAAGCTATCTGCCTATGCAGAGAATGATCGCAGATAAAAGATGCCAAAGGCTGTTGTTTTGGTAAGGAAATCGATTTCCTTGTCAAAGCGTAACTTAAATACTTTCAATGTGTTACCGGTGGGTGAATCATGAGGTCAGACCCCGTGATTCAAGACCCCGTGATTCACTACCATTGGGGCAAATTAGATTTCAAGCTTTCATACTTATCAAACATGCAATATATACGTTCTGAAAATGCTGAGAATAGAAGCTCAAAGAAACAATGGTCAAGACTTCTCGTCCACCAATATAGACCAGGCTCATCAAAGACATGTTTCCTCATATCAATAAACCCACAACATGCTCTGGTTTCAATCGACTCATAGGTAGTTTCCACAGATGCCTCATTTTCTCCTATATTTGGCTGTACGTTAGGATTTGCTCCCCTATTGAGAAGACTTATACATTCTTTGATATCGAACATATAAATTGAGTTAACATATAGCTCGTCATCAATGTTAAATGATGGCTCTTCTCCCTCTTTTGTGTAGCAAAGCATTTTCATAACATCGCAAAGATAATCTTCGATTTCTTTTGAGTCATAGTCAATGGAAAGACGTAGGCCTAGGAATTCTTTGATTTCATGATTACGTCGTTTCATTTCCTTAACCTTGGTTTCACCAGGTAAATCTTCATTCTTTTCCAACAGCCAGTCCCATGCTTTAGGGATTACTTTGAGCATTTGGGGTTTCCCTCCGTTTCCTTCATCCCAATGTCGACGATAGTCAGCCTTCATATGGATGTCATAAGAAGATTTTACCTTTTCAACATCCAGTTTGATCATTGCACCAATAAGATCATCATATTCCATAGCAGTAATTTTTTAATCTATATATTCAAGGAACAATTTTGCATCATGTCGTGGGCAGTCCAGTCCAACAAGTTCGTATAATTATCTCATTCATCACACGATGCATTGTTGACCACTAATTTTTGGCAGTCTACACACATACCTGAAGCATGAATTTCAACATGTAAAATAGGGGCTGATCCCATTTTACATGTTGTTAGAAAGATTTTACATTATACTTTGCAAAGTTACGGCCACGGGTGGGAAAGTCTGCTTCCCATTTTTGGGGAAATTCTGAGAAAGATGAAAAATATGGGAAAGAAGACATACCACTCATGATTGCGAGCCAATGGTGCCTATCTGTATGAACTATGCGATTTTGCCAATCACCAGTCTTCGTCAGTTTCGGACGGATCCTCCTTATAATACCCTAACAGATAGTTGATAGGATAAACGAATGCAAATTCTATCTTCTGGATATTATTCTCTTTCTTTGGTTTCCTTGATCCATCTTTAGCAAACCAGTCGCCGACTAATCCCACAAAAGTTTTGGGAATAGGTGTTCCCGACGCATCCACTACAAGTTTAGAATCGGCAATTGGTGCATCCACTTTTATTCGGCCGTCTTTGAAGTGGAAACAGAGATTGTAGTACGAGGAATAATTCTGAAATCCTCCTATCCCATAGTTAGAATGAAGAGTATGCGTGATGGCACGAATGGTAATAGAACTGGGCTCATTCTCACTCATTACATTCTTGGGGTTCTTGTAAAGTTTCAGAATGTTCCCCTTAACCATCGTGTAGAGTTCCTGGGCAGTCTTTCCTTCGAACTCGACAATCACATAGTTCTTTCCTTCTTCTGCCTCAAAGGTTCCATTTGAAGTTAAATGGAAATCCGTCTTTTGAGCATTACAAAAGGTTGCAAAAGCAACACAAAAACATAAAATAATTCTTTTCATAAAGTGTAAATATTAAAGGTTCTTTTCTATCCCAATATTCTATTCATCAACATCCAACGAATGTAACACATAAATAAAGCCACAAGCAAATCTTACTTTGGTAACATCCATTTCAAGCATTCACTTGTGGACTTTATTTACGTTTTGCAATACCAATGTAATCCTATGTACATCATAAAAATTGACTGGACAGATGAATATCCAACTGCCACCTAAAGCACGGGAGCTAATGGGGTCTGTGATATTACGCCTACCAATGCGTGCTTTTCGGCTGAGACTTACGCCATTCTCTAATTCTATCGCGCTTCCATCATAAGTTAAAAAAGAGAAGAAGGACTGGCAAGGGAGTTGCACCCTGCAATATCATGCCTCTCGGAATGCTCGCTACTGATGCGACCATCAGCCCTTCTTTCTTTTCCGGGATCGTCCCCTAAGTTTTGAGAATGCGTGTCCTGCCGCGATTCAAGGTCTGCGATCGATGCCCCATCAAACCATCTCAAAACCTATTTAATGTTATCTTTTCGTTTTACATCGCAAAGTTACGGCCACGGGTGGGAAAATCTGCTTCCCATGTTTGGGAAAAATGATTTTTTGTCAATAAAATAATTAAAAATCATCTGATGCATGATAGAGCAACGGATAAAATGGGGTCTTGTAAAATGGGGTCTGCCCCCATTTTACATGTGAAACACCCTTCCTATCACACGAAATCTACCAACTAAAAAATATCTGACCGACATCAATTTCGGTCAGATAATGTAACTTAAAATATTTCAACAAGTTACTCGTTAGCGTTTTGTAGCCATACTGTATCAATTATACTACAATATGCGACGGGATACGAGCCTATAGCTCTACTACTTACAATCACGACTTTTCTGCAAGGTTCATGATCCATTCAGAGAGCGCAAAGGTAAGTTCGTTCATCTCCATATCCAGTTCGTTTCCATCAAACTCACGCTCCGCGCCGTCCTCCTTTACGACTAAGGTAAACGAGTACCCGTCAAGCTGTTCAAGATCGCCAGTATATTTCAGTTCCTCCAAGGCAAGGAGTTCCTGGGCATGCTCTCTCGTGATGACATCCTTGTACCTTTTGGGCACTCTTAAAGATTTCCATTCTTCAGTAGGGTCAAGCATCATCATGCCGTTCTGCTTGTAAAGAATCTCTATACCTTCATCAAAAGTTAGGCGCAACTCCGTATCTGAACAAAGCAAACCAGCCTTGCGTGCTCGTAAATCAATCTCTATCATATTGTCACCTTTTGTTTTTCTTGTGATTCACAAATCCTAATCCTCTATTTCTATCTCATTCTCCTTGCAGAATGCCCTTATATCCTCGATGACTGATGGCTTACCACCGAATCGTTGATACATCAGGCGAAGTATATCCATCTCATCATCGTGCAAGGCATCACGGATCTGCCATTCGTCAAGCTCTATTTCATCTTCATAGTCATCCCGGAAGACGAAAACAGCTCTGTTGTCATCATCGTACCTTGCGATGACAGAGTCTGATTCGGTTTCATTATCCTCATAAAGAAACACCTCAGTATAACCATACTCATATTCCATGCGTTGTCTCAAAAGACGCTTCTCGTGCTGGCAACTAGGGCAAACGCAGAAAATGTGATTCCAAACAGTATCATTTGCAATATAATCTTCTTTTTCCCATACGATGTCATCCAACAAGGTGATGTATTTACAACGGTTGTCAGCATGAGGTCCCCACACCTTGCGGAAACTATAGCCACACACCTCACACTCATCACCCTTCGTTGCCCACAAGTGTTCATGCAAGATGCGGTTGATAGTAAAGGACTCCCCCGTGACCACATAACCAGGCATACAGAAACGCATCCGGTTCTCATAGAGATACTCCATCCACAGCACCTCCAGCTTCCTGGCCTGCTCATCGTTCAGCACCCTACCCGAGTGCCCCTCTCCCCAGTCGAAGTCTGGGATCTCAGCCTTCAGCCTCTCCAGCGAGAGGAAGGGCACCGACTCCGTATCCACCATAGTGTCGGGCACAACCGTTATGTTATACCCCTGCCTTCCCTCGTTCTTTCGGTCACCATCTGGGAAGGCCTCTTCAATTACCGTTCCTGCCATCGCAATGCCCGCATATTCATCGCCGACACGAAGCATAAAGAAACGATCATCCTTACACACCTCATTATATTCCCAGCAATGCCAGTTATACGACAGCCAATGCTCCGTGTCGTCATACTCCTTGCGTCTGTTCAGGCACTTCATAGCATTCACCATCTCGCTCTTGGTCACATCAGAGATCGTGGGATTCCAAAGTAGGATTACAGTCTTCATATTCTATGTTTTTTAGGTTTCTGTTGCAAAGGTACGAAGTGCGTTGGGAAAATCCGTTTCCCATGTTTGGGAAAATAGCGGGGAAAGATGAAGAAATGAGAAAGAGAGGCAGGGCAAACTACGGTTCACCCCACCCTCTACCCTTGGTGTAGGTCTTAACTTCTTATTTTTAAATTCCCGTAGCACTACAGTTGTAGTGCGCAACTACCTCTTGGCCAATGATGTCAAAGATATCCTCCATCTCCATCTTCAGCCTTGTGATGCCGAATGTGACGATAAAGTTAATCTCCTCCTTGGTGATGACCCCATCAGCCATGGCCACTTCGAGCAAGAACTTCAAGAGGTTATCCAATAGATTGGGCTCCTCGTCCCTCACCACGCTGATGCCCTCCGAAATGGCCTGTTCTCCATCCTTCTTCAGGATATCCTTTATGGTCTTTGAAGGGAAGATAAAGTTCTCGCCTACCATCTCCAGCAGACACTCCATCTCCACCTTGCTCAGTTTGTTCTTTCCTCCTGCCATCAAGCAAGCCGCATGCACAGCTGCCTCGGTGAAATAGAACTGAGCCTTTCTTATGCTCATGCCAGGAAGCAGGTCATACAACTTGTCCATCTCTTCGTCCAACCTCCTCTGCGTTTTGCTCTGAGCAAACATCTGCAAGGCATACACACGGCAAGGATTGCCCGGATGCGAACCACCATACACCACGCCATTTTCGAAGATATACTCCATATTGTGCTCATTCTCCTCCAGCAAAGCCTCTATGCCGACTCCCACATGCTGCAAATCAATGCCCGAACTCAACTTGTAGAAAGCCGAGATACAAGCAGCCAGATCCATGCATGCTAGGTATCCATATCGG
>JAZLII010000064.1:0-5680 GCA_045617275.1 Bacteroidaceae bacterium | reverse complement strand
GATGGACTGGTGCGTTAGCTGGTGACGTATGCCTGAAGCCTTATGGGTGAGTAAAGATTCCGTATCGAGTAAATGCTTCAACCAAGGCATCTTAAGCCACTGTGCATGAGTCAGGGCCTTGTCAGTCTCCACCATGGGTAGCTCGTAGAGGCCTTGCCATATATCGCCTTCACCTCTCCTTCGCAAAAGCAGATGGGTCGTATCATGTATATAAAAATAGGTAAAATGCCTTTGGCGTATGCTCACCTTATGGCTTTTCACGGGATACTCCTCGACCTTGCCTTCCTGACAAGCCACACAAGTGAGGCACAAGGGACAGTTCTCACACTGATACCCTTTGGGGATACACTGTAAGGCTCCAAAATCCATGATGGCCTGATTGTAGAGCGAGGGGTGCTTCTCATCAAGGAGTTCTTGCGCAAGAGCCGTAAACATTTTTTTGCCTTGCGTAGAGTCTATGGGTGTATCTATGCCTTGCGTGCGGGCCAAGATGCGAAACACATTTCCGTCCACCACAGCAAAGGGCTGGTCGTAGGCAAAACTCATGATGGCAGCAGCAGTATAGTCCCCCACTCCTTTGAGTGATCTGACCCCCTCATAGGTCTGAGGAAAAGTGCCTCCTTGCTCCATCACTTGCTGGGCAGCCCGATGCATATTGCGGGCACGGCTATAGTAGCCCAAACCTTGCCATAGTCGGAGCACCTCGTCTTCAGTGGCTTCTGCAAGCGTCTTCACATCGGGAAAACGATCGATGAAACGGTGATAATAGTCGATGCCCTGGGCCACACGGGTCTGTTGCAGGATGATCTCACTCACCCATATACGGTAGGCATCACGAGTCTCTCGCCAGGGCAACTGACGACCATATTGGCGATACCAACTTTCTATCTCTTGTGCAAAATCTGCAATCATACTATTTACAAAAGTACAAAAAAGAGTCGAAAATAGGCTTTACAACTCAAATTTTTAATAAAAAAGGGAGCAATTATTTCCCTCTTTGCAATATTTGTTGTAATTTTGCACACTGAAAGTGCACTAAGGTGTAGACGGCCACGTGTCTGAACACATAAATATGTGCATTTACCCTTTAGAAACAACGTAATTATTAACCCATAAAACAAATTGAGCTATGCCCAACGGAAAAAAGCACAAGAGACACAAGATGTCTACTCACAAGCGTAAGAAGAGACTGAGAAAGAACAGACATAAGAGCAAGTAAATCTGTGTCTGACTAATATCTCAGCTCAGTGAGCCAACTATAAAAGGAACAAACTCACACGCGAGCTCCACAATACAATGTGACTCAAGCGCGACAGTTTGTTCCTTTTAAGTATCTATTGAGGTCAAGTCCCGAAAAGCTCGACCAAAAGAGATGACTGGCTCAAGGACATGCTTGTCTATTCACCTTACAGACAGGCAGAAAGAAACAGAGAACTAACAAGAGATTATGACAAGCGAAGTATTTGTTGACGTACAACCACAGAAGATCTCCATAGCGCTTACCGAAGACAAGCGCCTCGTGGAGTATCAGGAAGAAGCACAAAGTGCTTCCTTCAACGTGGGCAATGTGTACCTGGCAAAGGTGAGAAAACTGATGCCCGGACTCAATGCCTGCTTTGTGAACGTGGGATACGAACGCGATGCCTTTCTGCATTATCTCGATCTCGGTCTGCAATACCCCACCATGGAGAAGTATCTCAAGAGGGTGTTGAACGACCGCAAGAACCTTTTCCCCATCAGCAAAGCGCAAAATCTGCCCGACCTCCCCAAGGATGGTAGCGTGCAGACCACACTGCAATGCGGACAGGAGATATTGGTTCAGATTGTCAAAGAACCCATCAGCACCAAAGGTCCTCGCATCACTTGTGAGTTGTCCTTCCCCGGACGCTACCTGGTGTTGATGCCCTTTGGAGACAAGGTGAATGTCTCGTCGAAGATCAAGTCGGCCGAAGAGAGAGCCCGACTCAAACAAATCATTCAAAGTATCAAGCCCAAAGGCTTTGGCGTCATCGTACGTACCGTGGCGGAGGGAACACGCGTGGCAGAGCTCGATGCTGAGATGAAGCTACTTGTAGGAAAGTGGGAAGAAGCCATGCATCGTGTCATGACTGCTAAGGAACTGCCCACTCTGGTATATGAGGAGACTAGCCGCACGGTCGGTATGCTGCGCGACCTCTTCAATCCCAGCTACGAAAACATCTATGTCAACGACCCCAACGTGTACAATGAGGTGCGCGACTATGTGCAACTCATCGCACCTGACAGGGTGAACATAGTCAAACAATATAAAGGCAAACTGCCTATCTTCGACAATTTCGACATCACCCGTCAGATCAAGTCTTCCTTCGGCAAGACCGTATCCTACAAGCACGGAGCATACCTCATAATAGAGCACACCGAAGCCATGCATGTGGTAGACGTCAACAGCGGTAACCGTGCAAAGAGCAAGGACGGACAGGAAGCCAATGCCTTGGATGTCAACCTGGGGGCAGCCGATGAGCTGGCTCGTCAGTTGAGACTCCGAGACATGGGAGGTATCATCATCGTAGACTTCATCGACATGAACCTGGCCGAAGACCGCCAGACGCTCTATGAGCGTATGTGCGAAAACATGAAGCACGATCGTGCCAAGCACAACATCTTACCTTTGAGCAAGTTCGGACTGATGCAAATCACCCGACAGCGCGTACGTCCAGCCATGGATGTAGAGGTAGATGAGACCTGCCCCACATGCATGGGCAAAGGCACCATCAAGAGCAGCCTGCTCTTTACCGACATGCTTGAAGACAAGATCGACAAACTCATCAACCAGCACAGCATCAAGCAGTTCACCCTTCATGTGCATCCCTATGTCGCCGCCTATATCAATCAGGGCATTTTCTCCCTGAAACGTCAATGGCAGATGCGATATGGCTTAGGGGTGAAGGTGATACCAAGCCAGAAGCTGGCCTTCTTGCAGTATGAGTTCTACGACAACAAGGGTCAAGAGATCGACATGAAAGAAGAAATCGAGATGAAGTGATTGCCCAACCTTCCTTTTAAGCAGAGGCCTCACCATTCATTTATCAGAGGAAACCTCCCATAAAGGAAAAAGCAAATAATCTAAAGTAAATGACAGCAAGGAAGTTCATCCCTACCCTATTAGCCACTATGGCCCTTCTTTTTATTGCGGTCCCAGTGGGGGCTGACAATAAGAAGAAGGGGCAGAAGGTAGAAAATCGTCCTCTTCTGGACGAGCCGGATGCGCGTCCTGCCACACTTCGTCCTCAGCAGCCTCTTGCTTCTCTTCCGCCTCTCACCATCCCAGAGATGCCCATGCTCGTCACAGAGCACAGGGCCAGCAGCCGAACCGGCATAGACGTCTCTCACTATCAGGGTCGCATCGACTGGAAAGCCGTACGCAACACCGGAAAGGTACTCTATGCCTATGTCAAGGCTACGGAGTCGACCAGTCTTGTCGATGACACCTATGCCTACAACATACGTGAGGCTCACAATGCCGGTATTGCTGTAGGATGCTACCACTTCTTCAGCCCCTCTACCAGTGCTGAGGAGCAGCTTAAGAACTTTACCTCAACAGTCAACCTCAGCGGACATGACCTTGTGCCCATGGTCGATGTGGAACTTCGAGGTAAAAGTGCTTTACCCGACTTCATCAAGCGCCTCAAAGCATTCATAGAAGGCATAGAGAAGCATTATAAGGTGAAACCCATCCTCTATACTTCGGTCAATTTCTACAACAAGTATCTGGCAGGTCACTTTGACAACTATGTCTACATGATAGCTCGCTATGCAGAAGAGATACCTCAACCCGACAAGGGCTGCCGATTTGGTCTCTGGCAGTACAGTGCCACAGGACGCATATCGGGAATACATGGTGCTGTGGACTGCAGTTGCTTTGTCGATCAATACGACCTCAAAGATATCATGATCAAAAAGTAGTCAAACACTCATTATTGTGCCTAACTTGAAAAAGCAATAGTACGGCCGTATTCCTCTCCCACACTTTCATTTTAGAGACAAACAAAACACCCCACACTGGAAAGTGCGAGGTGTAAGAGCGTTCGGTATAGAGTATGCTGTAGAAGCTATAGCTTACTTGATGCCTAAATAGTGAGCAGAGAAATTCTTGCCTTTGATGGAAGGGAACTGACTGCGAGGATCTACGTCATGGCGATTGCGAAGATGATCAAGCATACGATTGTAGCAGTCTTGTATGCTTTCTGCCTTAAGGCGAACCCTAAAATCTGTGTCATAGTAGGTACACTTGTTGGTAATAGGGTGAGCCACTACACGCTTGAAGCAGAGGGAAACATCATACCATCCTGGATTGAACGTATCAAAAGTGACTACGGCCTTCTCTTTCCTGCTCTCGTTGCTTTGTTTTATCGCTGCATTGTTCTTAAACTCTTCCAGAGTGGTAGCATTGGTCTTGATGACGATGAAATAGCAACGCTGACGTACCTTATAACGCTTTGGATAAGGCATCTTGCTTTCGTAATACTGATAGAGGTCACGCTCCAAAAACTCATCTACATCGATATCAGGCATCGAACGTAGAAAATCAAGGGCTTCTGCAGGACTCGCTACTACTACTTCTGCATCAAAAAATCTAATGTATAAATGGTCCAGTGTCATGTATTCTTAAATAAACAATTAATAAAATCAAGGATTAGTCTTATTACACTGCAAAAGTACTCATTTTAACTGAAAGAAAAAAATTTATACCCCCCATATTGTGGATAGACCATATAATTTGCGTATATTTGTATGCTAAAACATCGCAGAAAGCCAACCCAAACGAAACAAGACATGAGACTCGACATAAGCAAACGTATCATTAAGGCCGGTAATGTACTGGAAGTGACCTGGAATGCAGAGGGCGCCAATGCACCTCGACTCATCCTTAGAACAGGCCAAAGAGAATCGTCACTGGCAGTACCAGAAAGCGGAACCAAGCGATTTCGCATGAAAGGCAAGAAGGGACCTCACAGCGTGAGCCTGACGGCCAACGAATATGGACGTGAACGATCCATCAAAAAGCGTATCTTTGTGTATGGACATACGGCAGAGACAGACGAGTTTGAATATGTGGATCGTGGAGATGCTTCTCCCATCAATAGATGGAACCGCTCCATGCAAGAGTGGTGGAGAAACTTTACCCCTGAGAAAAAGCAACTCTACATCATCCTGCTCATGCTGCTGGCATATCACGCATTTAGTCGCATGCCATCCTTTGCTGAATATGCAGACATACTCTTCTATGGTATCATTCTCTGGATCTTCTGGAAGGTAGTGAAGAGATAGTCCTTAGAGCTTTTGGACAACAAAAGGAGAGCAGCCTATCAGACTGCTCTCCTTTATTGTTGTTTAAGTATCAAATACCTAATTATTCTTCTACCGGATTGACCACGAGTTGAAGTTCATCAAGCTGCTTCTGATCGATGAAGCCTGGAGCATCGAGCATCACGTCGCGACCACTGTTGTTCTTGGGGAAAGCGATGCAATCACGGATGCTATCAAGACCTGCAAAAAGGCTGACGAAGCGATCAAGACCATATGCCAAACCACCGTGAGGAGGCGCACCAAACTTGAAGGCATTCATCAAGAAGCCAAACTTGAGCTGAGCCTGCTCTGGAGTGAAACCGAGAATCTCGAAAATCTTCTGCTGAAGCTTAGC
>JAZLII010000063.1:0-93142 GCA_045617275.1 Bacteroidaceae bacterium | reverse complement strand
GGGTGCGCCCGGTGCGTCGGGTGTCCTCCCGCCAAGTGCGGCGGGTGTCCTCCCGTCTAGTGCGGCGAATTATAATTCGCCGAACGGAACGGCAAGCTCGCGCGAAGCAGCAGGCTCTGCAGGACCAGAGGAGCCGGATGTCAAGAGGCAGCCTCTCTTCGAGGCAGGCTATCAGGACTCAGTGCTTAAAGGCAAGGACCAGCTGGAGCATATGCTGCGCTATGTCGAGGACAATCCCAGGAGGCTGGCAGTGAAGCGTGAGCATCCTGACCTGTTCCGGGTGGTGCGCTCGCTAGAGATAGGGGGCATGCGATACGCTGCTATCGGCAATCAGTGGCTAGCTGAGCGTCCTGTGCGCCTGCAAGTGAAGTGCCACAACAATAGCTCTCCGGACAATCTTCGTCTCATCGCCGAGCAAAAGGCCTACTTCTTGGAGCGGGCAAGCAAGGGAGCCGTCATAGTGAGCCCCTGCATCTCTGCCGGAGAGAAAGATATCGCCCGGGCGGTCCTCGATGCGGGCTATCCGCTTATCGTGATCCTGGAGAATGGCTTCCCGCCCATTTACAAGCCACCTGGTCGCTACTTCGAGGCATGCTCATGCGGGCAGTTGCTGATGCTTGCTCCTTGGCCCTACCATATGGAGAAGCGTACCGTCACCCGCCAGCAGTGCCTGGCCCTGAACGAAATGACGCGAAATCTCTGCACGGAGCCTTGGGTAGACGAAATTGTACGGCCTACCAGCCAGGTATAGATATTGAAAAATGGCCACACCTCCCGAGGGGCGTGGCCATTCTTCGTATTCGGGGGGGTGGTGGAGGTCTGGGCCTGGCACCGGCTGTGCGTAGTGTGAGGCCTTAAGGACCACTATAAGGGAAATGTGCATACTAGCAGTCTCGCTTTTTCCACATGAATCGGCGAATTCACCTCCACCTCCACTTTCGTGGGTTAAACTATTGATATTCATATATTTGAACAGGGTGGAGGTGGGACTGTCACCTCCACCCTTGGGAGTGTGCTTATGTATTAGATAATCAGCAGTTTAGTCTGTTGTCGGTATTTTTGAGGCTTCCCGATATGATCATGATGCTGCAAGAAATGGGAAACCGACAGGCGGAGATGAGGATTCTACCGGCTCAGGCTGGTAGAAAGAGGGATACGGACGAATGGGACAAAACTGGCGCATGGCCGATTCTCCCAGCCTAGGGCAATAGAAAGTGAGGTGGAGGTGAGATGGAGGTGAATAGGACTACCTCCACCTTATTAACAGTTGGAGGTTTAGTAAGTTAAGTGGCTTTGGTGGAGGTGGAGACCTTTCTGTCCCTCCAAAATTGTTGAAGTCGCGTTAAATAAGTTATTCGCATTCATTCATTTGTTTCGAGTATATCAATCCTCTCGACTTCGAGACGAAGGATCATTTGCCCAAGAACGCTTACCTCATGACCTCCGTGATAATGGTAAGGACAGACTGAGCGAACGTGGCAAAGACCTCTGGCTCACTGTCAGATAAATAGAACCTCGCATCCTTACGTGCGTACGCATATTATGATTATCGAACAATATATTTGTGAGTGTCAAGTTTTTTTTATAACTTTGCACCCGATTGGGCCATTCCGCCCTTCGCCCCGTCCTCCTCCCTAAGGAGCGTGGCGAGCCAAACTATAGACTAAAAACCTAAAAACAAATACATTTCGTATGAAAAAAATGTTACTTGCGCTGCTGGCCCTGGTGGTCAGCGTGAGTATGTGGGGTGCAGATGTTAGCGGAGCTCTTTTTGGAGTGACAAAGACAAAGCTTACATATTCAAGTGTGGATGCCAACAACAACCCCATAACATTGTCGGCCCAAATATATTATAAGGGAGCCAGTACTATCAATTTTGTGATGCTCAACTGCCATCCCACCATTACGCACAATGCAGGGTGTCCGTCAGGAACAAAACCTCAGATGGAAGTAATCAGGTATATGGTCAGTGAGAACTGCCTGCTGATATGCCCTGACTATATAGGTTTTGGATCTACAAGTACCGTAACTCATCCCTACATGTGCTCCACGCTGACGGCGCGCAATGTCCTCGATGCCTATAAGGCAGCGATCTTGCATGTGAGGTCAAAAGGTTGCACTATAAGTAGCGATTATTATACCGTCAATGTAGGCTACTCTCAGGGTGGCGCTACGGCTTTGGCTTTCCAAAAGTACTTGGAGATGGAGGCTACGGATGATGACCGCGCTTTGGTCAACCTCAAAGGCTCCGTTTGCGGTGCAGGTCCATACAGTCAGAACCTCGTGTTTGACACCTATGAGCAGTGGTGTAAGGAGGGAAATACTTTGGACTATCCCATCTATCTGCTCTATTGCTTGCAGGGACATAGGGAGGCTTTTGGTGAGACCATTATGAGAGGTCTAAGCCTCGAGGAGTGCTTCACTCCTGAGTTCTGGAGCTATATCCATACAAGAAAAGCAGGAGAGAGCCAAAGCTTCATGGAAAAGTTGGCTGGTAAAGAACTTAATGTTGATCAGTTGAACGACATCCTCAAGGGTGATGAGTACAATACTTTCTACAAGATTATTTCTGCAAACTATGCCAACCGATCTTCCAAAGTGTATCGTATCATCCAAAAGGTGCTTGACCAGAGCAATCTTTTGAAAGAAGGATGGACTCCCAACACGCCCATCATCTTCTACCATGAAAGGACTGGTAAGGATATCGTGGTGCCTTATGCTTGTACCGAGGCAGCGATGAGCCGTTTTGAGGGCAAGTGTAGCTATGTGGATGCCATAGCGGACTACTCCTATGACAGAAGTGCAGGTGACAACTATTTGTGGCATGCCGCAGCTTTTCGCAAATACTGGGGGAGTGATGCCGAATATCCTGGGCAGGCCACAATTATGACGTTGGCAGGCATTACCGGAAATGATAGTTATGATTTCGACGAACTTTCCCATAGAGCTTTCGGAGCCCGTTTCTATGTGCAATTCTTGGCAGAAAGAAAGTGTATGCGTCCTCAAGGGACTGCAGGTACAGGAGATATCACAAAGTGTACTATGGCGTCTCCTTCTGCCGTTGCCGTTGCCGCCAATGCCTCTTCAGAGGAAGGTAGCTATGACCGCATCACCACGGCCATGCCCTATGCCATTCCCGCAGACAAGCCCGTGCTCCTGCAGTTTGCTGCGCCTGTCGATGGCTACTACTTCGGTGCTGACGCTCCTCGCTATGAGGTGACGCTCAGTGCAGACGGAGAGGCAGTGAGCTACGAGGAGATGGCCGACGATGCAGACTTCGAGGCCGGTAAGGTATATCTCGTGACCAGCGAGCGCGAAGAGACTGCTCCCGTGGTGAGCATGACAGCCGGTGTGAAGACCGCCACCGTGGCGAGCGACCTGGCTTGGCGCGAACTGAACATAAGGAAGCTGAATGTTGTAAATGGACGCTCATACGCTTCTGCCTACATGCCCTTTGCCTATGCCACGACGGGCGGTACGTACGCTTATGCGGTAAGTTCGCCATCCAATGGAAAGGTGAAAGCTACACTGATTGACGGGGAGGTCCCCGCTGCAACAGGCGTGCTCCTGATCAAAGATGGAGAAGAAGGCTCTGTGGTGCTTTCTCCTGTTACGGACGGACGACAGGTGCCAGCTATTGAGACCATCTTGACAGGAACTTATGAGGAAATGACACACAATTCTTCACGTTATATTTTGTTTGGCAAAGCGACGAATGGTAGTGTGGGTTTTTATAAATTCCAATCGTTGGGAAAGATAAAGGCGTACAGTGCTTTCATCGATCTCCAGAATGCCAGCGTCAAGGGCTATGATCTGACGATGGATGAGGAGGATTGCGTTGGCGAGGTGGAAGAAGCCCGTATGGTTCCTGAGGCATTTTATGGCATTGATGGCAGGCGGCTGGAAAGTAAGAGAACCGGTGTCAATATTTGGCGCATGAAGGACGGTTCTGTGAGAAAGGTTGTTGTCAAATAAATCAAAAGTGGATGTTGTTATGAAGAAATATATTATTCCCGAGATAGTAGTGTCAGAAATGACAGAGGGCTCTTTGCTTGCAGCAAGTGAGGAGGCTTTGCAGGAAATAGAGTTCGATTACTCTACGGGTGTTCGCCCAATAGGTTCTGAGCAGTGGGTCAAGGGCCACAGATCATCCTTTGGCGAGGAGTGGTAGGCTTCCGGCAGATACACATACAAGACACTGTCTGGGTATCTCTCAGGTAGTGGATAAGACATACACACGCAGCACACAGCAGCGCAGGCCGAGGGGTTTGCGTTGCTTTTTTATGCCCTCCTTCAGAGGGTGCATTGTCATGATTGCCAATTGTCATTAGGTCATTAAGGTCATAAGTGACTGACAATACGTGGTTTTATTATAAATAAGGTAGTGGAGTGGAAGTGGGGGCGTCATTTTGTCAAAGTTTTGAAAAATAGAGCAAAAAAAGTGCAAAAAAGTGTGTGTGTGCAAAATATTTGTGTAACTTTGCACCGAACTATTGGACTATAGGGTAATCCGCACCCCACTTTACTACCACGTTCATCGGCAGTATTGTCGGCAGATGTATGGTAGTGTTGTGTATTTTGTGGGAAAGGTCATGGGTAGAAGACTATCTAATGTAATCAAACTCGCTGTACCTTCGTTGTCTAAAGTGCCGTCTGTGAGTAAGGATAATATTATATATAATTATAGATTGTAAGGAAAACTATGATGAAGCTAGTAAAGAGAGAGGAGTATGAAGCTCCTATCACGACGAAACGCGTCGTGCAAATGGAGGGATCGGTTTGTGCCGCATCCGGTGACAAGATGGAACCTAAGATGACGATATCTGCTGGGACGCAGGAAGATACGGGTTTCGATATCCGATTTGACCGAGACGTCGATTGGTCAAAAGAGTAAATGAAGGTATAGAAGACTTACAAAATCAGAAATAGTATGAAGAAATATATGATGATGGCAGCTCTTGCAGCTGCAACTGCAGGTCTCCTCACCTCATGCTCAGAGGAGGAGATTGTCAAGGCAGGTGCCAAGACAGGCGAACCTATCAATTTTGCGGCTACCACCCGCATAGCTCAGACTCGTACGGTATATGGGGAATTGAATGATAAACAATGGCCTCTCTACTGGGTGGATGGTGATCAGGTGCGTGTACATTGCCCCCAGGCAAATGTGCAGGACGGACATGAAAACATTGCCACATATAAGGTGGAAGGCGTAGATGGTACAAAAAATGTCTACAGTATTACAGGCGAAGGGCTCTACTGGGGCCAGGATGATACACACTATTTCTATGAGGCTTATCCTGTAAAGAATGTGACGAGTATTGAGAATGGTGTGTTGACCGCTACCATGCCTGAGACTCAAACTCCTACGCTGACAAACGGCTACTATGTGGACATGGATGCTGCCCTGATGGCCGGCATGACGTCATGCAAGAAGTCCACAGTAGCATCGACCGGCGTAGATCTTCCTTTTGCTCCTATCTTTACAGCTGTAGATATCACCATCTCTGCATCTAGCAATCAGGACTTTGAACTGTATTCTATCTCAGTAAGCAGTGTGGCAGAAGAGATAGACGGAGATAAAGTTCAGCAGCCTATATCTGGCAGCTTTACTTACGATTATAGTGGCGGATATGAAACTTTGACTGGAAATAACTTCGTGCAAATGGAGTTCGACGACCCTATTCCATTGGCTAAAGGCTCTGTACAGCCTATAAAGGCCACCATTTTCATCCGTGGTGACTATGATGGGGCAGTCAGGGTGATGCTCAATGGAAAGCTGGATGGCGCGTTCACTCAGTTGGCAAAGGAGGGTGATCCTACTGTAGAGACTCATCTCCTCAAGCCTACTATGCGCAACCATATCACTTTGGGTGCTCTTCCCGAAAAGAGAGAAGATACCCCTCCTGTGGGTGATTTGACAGGTTCAAACTGGATTGCCTATGAGAAGAATGCAACCTATGTCTCTAAGATGTCCATTCCTGGATCGTATGACTCTGGTAACTTTGTAGAGAAGACAGGTGGTAGTGACCGTACGCAAACTAAGGGTTTTGATGAAGTGAGAGAAAAATGGATGGAAGAGAAACATCCGGGTGTCAATTGGGATCGTATTACTGATAGACAGAAGGAAAATTATCTTGCCGAGATTCCTGGTGCGTGGATTGTTAACTTTCAGTTGAATCATGGTGTGCGTGCGTTTGACATGCGCTTGAAGTGGGATAATAGTGCGGCTCATAGGGGGTTCTATACGAACAAGCATGATAATGATGCCAGTGGTGGCGCTACTCTTTTGAGAACTTTCCTTTCTGATGCAGTCAACTGGCTCAAATCGCACACCACGGAGTTTCTTGTTGTATTCCTAAGTCACGACAGCGATGCTAGCAATTTCAATGCTCACATTAATGATGAGATAAGCAGCATCATGGCCGGTAATGAGAACTACTACCTGACGAATTTCAACTCGGATATCACAGTAGCTCAGGCACGTGGAAAGGTTCTGTTTGTGTTTGTGAACAAGACAGACCGGTACATTGGCAATGCCATCAACAGCTGGGGCAAGGATGTTGATGGTATGCAGCAGTCCTCATTCTCTAGCTTCACGGCTAATACTGCCCATAAGGCTGTCATTCACGATGATTTTGTCTGCAACACTGTTGCCAAAAAGAAATCTCAGCTGACAGATGCCTTCAATGCTTGCAAGACAGACAATGACGGTTCTAACTGGCACATTACATGCTCTTGCTACCACACTAGCTCTGCCAACAATATCTCTGATCGAATGCGTGACATCAATGAATACGTGATTGATGAAGTAGCGAAATGCCAGCCTGGTCAATCGCTTGGTATCGTTTTGATGGGATATGTATGTACATCTGATGCATACCAGAAGGGGCAAGCAGCAGTTAATGCCGTATGGAACTTGAACTTCAAGTAAGCTTTTTGTTCTTCCCTGTTATAGCCTATTACCCGCACCATCTTATCGTGGTGCGGGATTTTTTTGCCATTTTTGCTATGCAGACATGGCAAAATGGCACCGAACGGCGCTTTTTATTACATTTTATAATTTGTTTATAAGCATGGATGATTAACTTTGCCCAGTTTATTATACTGACCAATACAAACACGTGATAATATCCATGAAAAAA
Organism: Bacteroidaceae bacterium; assembly: GCA_045617275.1. Classification (GTDB taxonomy): domain Bacteria; phylum Bacteroidota; class Bacteroidia; order Bacteroidales; family Bacteroidaceae; genus Physcousia. The sequence continues at coordinate 86,000 of JAZLII010000063.1, read as the reverse complement.
CTTTTACTTGCGTGCCTGGCTTTCTTTGTCTGCGCAGCAGTGCATGCTGCTGACGTGACTGGTGCTTTGACCAATGTGGCCAGCCCGTCGATCACTTATCAAAGCGTGGATGTCAACAACAATCCCATCACGCTTTCTGCGAAGATTTACTACAAGAACAATCAGACGGTGAACTTCATCATGCTCAACTGTCATGCCACCATCACGCATGATGCGGGGTGCCCCACGGGATCCGAACCTCAGATGGAGGCTATCAAGTACATGGTGAGTGAGAACTGCCTGCTCATCTGCCCCGACTACATCGGCTTTGGCCAGTCAAAGAATGAGACGCACCCTTACATGTGTACGACCATCACCTCGCGCAACTTGCTCGACTGCTTCAAGGCTGCCGTGAAGTATGTGAAGGAGACGGGCAAGCGCACCATCTCGGCCAACTACTACACGATGAATGTGGGCTACTCTCAAGGTGGCTCCACGGCACTGGCTTTCCAGAAGTATCTGGAGACTGAGGCTACGGAGGCCGATCGTAAGCTGGTGAATCTCCGCGGATCTATCTGCGGTGCTGGTGCGTATGATCAGAATATGGTGTTTGACACCTACGAGCAGTGGTGCTCCGAAGGAAAGACACTGGACTATCCCATCTATATGTACTATCTGCTCAACGGTCACAAGGCTACCTATGGCAACAGCACCATGAGGGACCTGGAACTGCAGGAGTGCTTCACCCCTGAGTTCTGGAACTATCTGCAGAGTGGCTTCAAGGCAAAGTTTGAGGCCAAGGCTACGGATGTGGATAAGCTCAATGACGAACTGAAAAAAGCTGGCTTTGAAACCTTCTACAGCATCATCAATGCCGACTATGCCGATCACAACTCCAAGGTGTATCGCATCATCCGTAAGACGCTGGAGCATACCAACCTGCTCAAGGAGGACGGCTGGACGCCTGCTACTCCCGTCATCTTCTATCATACCAAGGCCACTACTCCTGCAACCGGCCAGGACATCGTGGTGCCTTATGCCTGCACGCAGGCCGCATTGGTGCGCTTTGCCGGTCACTGCTCGTACGTGGACGCCATCGATGACTATAAGTATAGTGTGAGCGGTGTCAACTCGCTTTGGCACTGTGCCGTATTCCGCGAGAACCTGCCCAAGGAGTATGGAAGTGCAAGCCGATTTACCGAGGGTCTCGTGATGGCAGCTGCAGGTATAACGGGCAATGTGAGCTATAAGTTCTCTCAGCTGGACCACCGCACCTTTGGTGCTCGCTTCTATGCGCAGATCCTTTCGCTGCAGATGCGTCCTGCCGCCACCAGTACTACGGGTAATGCCAATAGCACGAACATTGACCCTGTGACTACTCTGACCACACTCGATGTACCTGCGGGCTCTGCCTCTCAACAGGGTGCCTACGACCGTGTGAAGACTGCCTTCCAGTATCCCTTGCCTCAGGGCAAACCGGTATTCGTGCAGTTCGCCGGCAAGGTGGATGGCTATGCCTTCGGTATCGATGCGCCCCGCTATGAGGTGGAAGTGAATGGGGATGGTGAAGCCGTGGGCTATACTGAGATGGACGACATGGCCGACTTTGAGGCCGGAAAGGTTTATCTGGTGAGCAGTGAGAAAGCGGGCATCCAGGAGGTGCTGAGCGAGAGGGCCGGTGCCTTGACAAAGACTGTGGACGATGCGCTGGCTTGGCGCGAACTGAACATACGCAAGCTTTCGCCCAATGGCATTAGTTCTTTCGGCACGGGCTACATGCCTTTTGCCTATGTTCTTCCCGAGGAGTCGCATGCTTTTGCCATCGTGGAGAGCGGGAAGACTGGATATGTGAAGACGAAGAAGATGCTTGAGGTGCCCGTGGCTACGGGTGTGCTGCTGGAGAATGTGAATGCCGAGACGTTGACCGTGCTGGAGCCTCTGCTGGATGGGTCTTGCCCTGAAGGAGAGAGCATGCTGACGGGTAGCTATACGGCCATATCCAACAACGGCCACCTGTTCTTTGGCTTCAACAAGACGGGAGACATGGGCTTCTATACCTACTCAAGCGTAACGACCATACCTGCTTACTATGCTTATCTGCCCAATGGCAGCAACGTGAAGGGATGCATCATCTCCATGGAGGAAGACGACGAGACCGACGCCATCTCTGCCGTGCTCAAGAGCGAACAGCAGCAAGAGGCTGTCTATGGTCTGGATGGCACGGTGCGCTCAGGCTTACTGCGTGGCGTGAACATCGTTCGTAAGGCTGACGGCACTGTGAAGAAGGTAATGAAAAAATAAAAAGGATAACGAAAAATGAACAATACGGAAATGAAAATGTATATAGTGCCCGAGATGATGGTGGCTGATCTCTCTGCTGAGGAGATGCTTGCGCTCAGTGATGGGACAGAAATTGGTATTGGCGGAGATGGCGGCTCTGAGGGGCAGCCACCTGGTATGGTCAAATCCCACAGTGCTTGGGATGATGAGTGGTAAGTTTCTTCTTACCGGACAGAATAGAAAAATAGGTATCTGTGGACATCGTGTTTCAGTTTCTTCCTTTTACACGAAAGCCACAAGAACCGGGAGATAAAGCAAAGGCATCAAGGAGGTGAATCCTTGATGCCTTGTTATTTGCTTTTTTCTTGAGTAGTAAGACTGCTCTCTTGAAGAGGGCTGAAAATATTACTCAGCGCTCTTGGTAGCAACGCGCTTCTCAGCGATGCGAGCCTTCTTACCGGTGAGGTTGCGGAGGTAGTACAACTTAGCGCGACGTACCTTACCAATCTTGTTGACGGTGATGCTGTCGATGTTGGGGCTCTCGATAGGGAAGATACGCTCTACACCTACGGTACCAGACATCTTGCGAACGGTGAAGCGCTTCTTGTCGCCATGACCGCTGATCTTGATACATACACCACGGTACAACTGGATACGCTCCTTGTTACCCTCGATGATCTTGTAAGCTACGGTTACGGTGTCACCAGCCTTGAAAGTGGGGTGCTGCTTGCCAGTAGCAAATGCTTCCTCAGCAATTTTAATTAAATCTGCCATTTTGTTGTTTGTTAATTAAATTGTTTGTCGATCTCACCCGAGGCATAACTAGGGAACTCTTCATCCTGTCAGCGACCTGTGGCGGAAAGCGGGTGCAAAGTTACGAATAATTTTGCTATTTGCATTTAAAGTTACGGGAAATTTTTGTTTTTGGTGTGTTTTTTTGTATTTTTGTGGGGTATAAATCAATCTACGATCATGATGAAACGTATTCTACTGGGTGTGATGTTGCTGCTCCCCGGCATAGGCTTGTGGGCTCAGCATCACAATATCAAAGAGATAAGAGGTACGCGCTATGAGGTGACAAGTGCCTTGGACGGAGCTCACAAGAAGAGCCTGGACGCCTTGCTTGCTCCCTACAAGAAAGGAGTGGACAGCATCATGGCCCCTGTGCTGGGCGAAAGCCGGGTGGCCATGACGGGAGGACGACCTGAGAGCCTGCTGGGCAACTGGGCTGCCGATGCGCTGGTGGAACAGAGCAACTTCGACGGGAAAGGCAAGGCCGACATGGGGCTCTTCAACGTGGGTGGCCTGCGCAACAATATGCCTCGTGGCATTGTGCGTCAGGGTGACATCATGCTGATATCTCCCTTCCAGAACTTCCTCTGCGTGGTGCAGCTGAAGGGCACGGAACTGCTGGAGCTCTTTGCCAACATCGCTGCCGTGGGGGGCGAGGCGCTGAGTCATGAGGTGAAACTAGTCATCACGAAAAAGGGTGAACTGAAAAGTGCCACGGTATCAGGGAAGGCCGTGGAGCCGGAGCGCATATACAACATTGCCACACTGGACTATGTGGCAGAGGGCAATGACAAGATGCATGCCCTGAAGAAGCGTATCAGCATACGTCAGAGCGACATCGCCGTGAGAGACGTACTCATGAAGACCATACGCCAGCATGGCACCATCGACTCGAAGATAGAGGGCAGAGTGGTGGTGGAGCGTTGAGCGAAGGACGAAGGACGAAATAAAAAGGAATAAGGAAGATGAAAAAGATATTGATATTGATAGCCTGGATCACGAGCAGCGTGATGATGGCGCAACAGAAGGAACTGTGCATCGTGCATACCAGTGACACGCACTCATGCGTGGAACCGCTTTCGCCCAACAATCCTAATGTGGAGGAGGCGGACAAGGGTGGCTACCTGCGAAGGGCTGCCTTACTGGACCGTCTGCGCGAGGAGCACAAGGACTTGCTGCTGCTAGACTGTGGGGATTTCTCACAGGGATCGGTTTACTACAACCTATATAAGGGCGAGGTGGAGGTGAAGCTGATGAATGAGATGGGCTATGATGCCTGCACCATCGGCAACCATGAGTTTGACAACGGACTGGAGAATATGGCGAAGCTCTTCCGCATGGCGAAGTTCCCCGTGGTGTGCTGCAACTATGACTTCACCGGCACTCCCGTAGAGGGACTGGTGAAGCCTTATATAGTAAAGGAATGCGCGGGCGTGCGCGTAGGCATACTGGGTGTGAGTCCGAAGATGGACGGCTTGGTGGCGGCGGCCAATATCGGCAATACAAGATATATCGATCCTGCTGAGGCTGCTCAGCCCGTGATAGACCGCTTGAGAGGTGAGGAGCACTGCGACGTGGTGATCTGTCTGTCACACTTGGGCAAGGGCACTGACCCAGAGATGGACCCCGCCTTCATCAGCCGTACCCGAGGCATCGACGTGCTGCTGGGCGGACACACGCATACCTATCAGGAAGTGCCCGACTTCATCAAGGATGCCGAAGGCATCGACGTGGCCTTGGATCACCAGGGCAAGAACGGACGCTTCGTGGGCGTGGTGACGTTGAGGGTTGAGCGTTGAGCGTTGAGGGTTCTTGCCCCGCTTCGCTCTGCAAGCGTCCCAAAGGGCCGAGCGGAACGTTGAGGGAAGGCTTGATGCTTGGCATCAACGCTACTCGAAATAAAGGCTGAAGGTGATCATCTTGGCCCGGGCACGGTCCAAGGCGTCGGTGTACTTTATCAAAGAAGCATCGATGAGGTCACTACGATCCTTCTTGAGGAGGTTGGCGAGTCCGAAGCTGAACTTGATCTCGGGGATCAGTTTGAAGTAGCGCAGATACATGTCGCAGCCCATACCTACTTCCAGACAGCAGTCCATGGCGTTCATGCGAAGGGCATGGTGCTTGCGCGTGGTGAGGTCGATGCTTGGGGCTACGCCGGCCACGAAATAGGGACGGAAATTGTTGTAGCGAGGCGCAGCAAACTTCAGGTCGAGGGGAAAGGCTATCTGTGTGCTCTTGATGACCGTTGTGGTGTCGCGACCGCTTACCTGCTCATGAAACCAAGCACGCTTCTGACCAAAATAAAGGGTGGGGGTGAAACGTAAGGAGAGGTATTGGTTGAGACGCAGTTCGGCCAGCACACCTACGTTGAAGCCAGGACTGTAGTTGTCGATGTCGCAATACCACTGCTCGCCGGTCTCGGGATTGATATGGCCGTTGTTGGTGAACTCGAGGTCTTGCATATGGAAGCCCAAGAGAAAACCATAGTGAAGGTGACGCATGTCGAGGTAGGGGCGGTTCATCACACGACGCTCCTGTGCCACACCCGTGAGTGAGCTTAAAAGCATAATGAATATGAAGAGTCCCTTTTTCATTCCAAAGTTATGTTTCGACCATTACATAACTGCAAAGTTAGCAAATTATTGCGAGAATCATAGATTTTGATGAGAAGAAGCAAAAAAAATGCCTTGAATTGATACGCTATTAATTATTTTTGATTACCTTTGCCTTTAGAAATGGTGACAGTGCACATGTGGCACGATCACCTTTCAAGTGCGAGAAATAACATTAATAACCTAATTAATAAACAGAACTATGGCTTACGTAATTAGTGATGACTGTGTTGCTTGCGGCACATGTATCGATGAGTGCCCCGTAGGAGCTATCTCTGAGGGCGACAAGTATTCAATCAATCCTGACGAGTGCACCGAGTGTGGTACTTGCGCAGATGCTTGTCCTAGCGGCGCTATCTCTCTGTAATTTTGCTTTGCAAAATTGTTGAACGTTGAGCGGATTTTAGCTTTGCGTAACATCGCAGAACGTTCAATTGAGAATATAAAAGAGTGAAGGAAACTTCACTCTTTTATGTTTTTATCCGTTCTCTTCTTTTGATAGGATAGAATATCTTAAGCCTGAAAGCATTTTGGAAATAGTCGTAATCCGGTTGTCCATGTTTGTATGCATTTCTTGCGTGATGTACCCTATTTTTAGAGAGACATCTAGCTGGCTTTGTACTTCCATGAGAGAACCGTATGATATCTCCAGAAAGTGGGCATATTCTTTTCTTGATGTGCGACTAGTCCCTTCAGCGATGTTGGAGGTCACGGATACTGCAGCCCGCTTGATTTGATCGCAAAGTGCATACCTTTCCTCTTGTGGAAAATGCTGAAGCAATAGGTAGATTTCTGCAATCCACTCTATTGCTTCGTTGTAAACACGTAGTTGTCTAAATCCGTTCTCTTTCATAGTTGTAGTTGATACTTTCGCTCAACTCTCATCGCTCATCGCTCAACTACTTTAGCTTTGCTAAAGTCTCCTTGATGCGACGCATAGCCTCAACGATGTTCTCATCGCTGGTGGCATAGCTCATACGGAAACATTCGGGGCTACCGAAAGCATCACCACCTACAGTGGCAACGTGGCCTACCTCGAGGAGGTACATAGCCAGGTCGGTGCTGTTGTTGATGACACGGTCGCCATCAGCCTTGCCGAAGAAGCTTGAGCACTTGGGGAAGAGATAGAAGGCGCCCTGAGGATCGTTGACCTCCAGACCGGGGATCTCCTTGGCCAGCTTCACGATGAGGTTCTTTCTGCGCTCAAAGGCCTGACGCATATCCTCCACACACTGCTGGTCGCCGGCAAAAGCAGCCTCGGCAGCCTTCTGGCTTACAGAACAAGGACCGCTGGTGTACTGGCCTTGGAGCTTGTTGCAGCCCTTCACAATCCAGTCGGGAGCAGCGATGAAACCGATACGCCAACCAGTCATGGCATAAGCCTTGCTGACACCGTTGATGATGACTACGCGCTCCTTGATGTCGGGGAACTGAGCCATAGAGGCATGTTCGCCCACGTAGTTGATGTGCTCGTAGATCTCATCGGCAATGACGATGACGCGCTCATGCTTTAGCAGGACGTTCTTCAGAGCCTCGAGCTCTTCCTTGCTGTATACCGAACCGGTGGGGTTGGAGGGTGAGCAGAGGATGATGGCACGAGTCTTGGGAGTGATGGCTGCCTCGAGCTGCTCGGGGGTAATCTTGAAATCGGCCTCGATCTTAGCCTCTACGAATACGGGGGTACCCTCGGCCAGGAGAACCATCTGAGGGTAGCTTACCCAGTAGGGAGCGGGGATGATGACCTCATCGCCGGCATTGACCAGAGCCATGATGGCGTTGCAGACACTCTGCTTGGCACCATTGGAGCACAAAATCTGAGCGGGAGTGTAGTCCACGCCGTTCTCATTCTTCAGCTTGTTGACGATGGCCTTCTTCAGTTCGGGATAACCGGGAACGGGAGAGTAACGGCTCCAGTTCTCCTCCACTGCCTTGATGGCAGCAGCCTTGATGTGGTCGGGCGTGTTGAAGTCGGGTTCACCCACGCTCATGTTGATAACGTCAACGCCTTGAGCCTTGAGCTCGCTGCTACGCTGACTCATTGCCAGGGTGGCACTGGGTGCCAAGCGGTTCAGTCTGTCGGAAAGTGTGTTCATTGTTGTATAGTGTTTTTTTGTTGTTTTTTGTAAGGGGAGGGCGAATACTATTCGCCCGAAATTAACGGGGACGGCCTCGTGATGATCGATATCGGCGGGACGGCCTGTGAGATGTCGAGTATCAACGGGTCGGCCTCGTGAGGTGTCCTTGGTACGTGATTAGTTTCTGCGGTTGCCAAGGAGGCGCAGGATGTAGAGGAAGAGGTTGACGAAGTCCAGGTAGAGGCTCAGGGCGCCCATGATGCCAATCTTGCGCTGGTCGGCACCGTTACTGTACATGAGCATCTGCTTGATCTTCTGCGTGTCGTAGGCAGTGAGGCCCACGAAGATGAATACACCTGCGTAGGTGATGATGCTGGTCATGGTGTCATTGTGGAGGAAGAGGTTCACCAGGCTGGCGATGATGAGGCCGATGAGAGCCATGGTGAGGATGCCGCCCAGACCGGAAAGATCCTTCTTGGTGGTGTAGCCGATGAGACTCATGGCTGCGAAGGTGCCTGCCGTGGCAAAGAATGCCGCATAGATGGTGCTAAGTTCGTATATCAAGAGGACGACGGAGAGTACTACACCGTTGAGGATGGAGTAGACACCGAAGAGAGTCACGGCTGTAGCATAGCTGATACGGTTGATGCGTGCGCTGAGATACATGACGACACCCACCTCGACGAGCATCAGGATCCAGGGCATGGCCTGGTTGCCGAAGATGATGCCAAGGACGGTTTCGCTATGAGCCACATACAATGCGGACAGTGCGGTTGCTACCAGTGCCAGTGTCATCCAGCTGTATACTTTGTTCATCGTCACTACCATGGCATTTTCCTGAACGCCATAGTTTCCGTAGTTTCTTTCGTACTCGTTCATGTTTGGTAAAGTTTATTCAATGATTAATTTTCAATTTTCAACTTTCAATTTTCAACTTTCAATTTTCAATTTTCAATTCGTTTACAGTTTCAGGAGATGTCCCATGCGCTCCTTCTTGGTGCGGAGGTAGCGCTCGTTGAAGGGGTTGGGCTTGATCTCTATGCCTACGTTCTCCACGATCTCCAGTCCGTAGCCCTCAAGGCCGACACGCTTCACGGGATTGTTGGTGATGAGGCGTATCTTGCTGACACCCAGTTCGCAGAGTATCTGTGCTCCGACGCCATAGTCGCGCTCGTCGGCTTGGAAGCCCAGGTGAATGTTGGCATCGACGGTGTCGTCGCCTTCCTCTTGGAGCTTGTAGGCGGCAATCTTGTTCATCAGACCGATGCCACGTCCCTCTTGGTTGAGGTAGACGATGAGGCCCTTACCTTCCTGCTCGATGAGTTCCATGCTCTTTTGGAGCTGTTCACCGCAGTCACAACGGCGACTTCCGAAGATGTCGCCTGTCATACAGCTGCTATGCATGCGCACCAGGATAGGTTCGTCGGCTTTCCACTCGCCCTTGATGAGTGCGATATGCTCCAGTCCGTTGCTCTTCTGGCGGAAGGGGATGATGCGGAAGTGACCGTGGGCTGTGGGCATGTCGGCCTCCACTCCCTTTTCTACCAGTGACTCCTGCTTGAGACGGTAGGCGATGAGGTCGCGGATGCTGATGATCTTGATGCCAAAGCGCTCGGATACCTCCTTGAGTTGGGGCAGGCGAGCCATGGTGCCGTCTTCATTGAGTATCTCGATGAGCGCAGCTGCGGGCTGCAGTCCGGCCAAGCGAGCCATGTCGATACCTGCCTCGGTGTGTCCTGCACGCTTGAGGACACCCTTGTCCTGGGCGTAGAGAGGGTTGATGTGACCGGGACGGCCGAAGGCTGCGGGCTTGGTGCTGGGATCGGCCAGGGCACGTATGGTGGCGGCACGGTCGTGGGCGCTGACACCCGTAGTACAACCTTCCAGGAGGTCAACGGTGATGGTGAAAGGCGTGCCCAGCATGGAGGTGTTCTCCTCCACCTGGTGTGCCAGCTCCAGTTCCTTGGCACGACTGATAGTGATGGGGGCGCAGAGCACGCCTCGTCCGTTTTGCAGCATGAAGTTCACCTTTTCGGGAGTGATCATCTCTGCTGCGGTGATAAAGTCGCCCTCGTTTTCGCGGTCTTCGTCGTCAACTACGATGACGAATTTGCCTTCACGGAAATCTGCGATGGCTTCTTCAATCTTGTCGAGTGTTATCATTGTCTTGCTGTTCTTGTACGTTGTTGTTATCTTCGGGAGAATCCTCCGGTGCTATCTCGGTGGCCAGACTCTTGCGCATGCGCCATCCCTTCACCCGCTCTATGAATCGCTTGATGGGGAGTATGTAGCCTTCGATGCTGAACATCGCGGAGTCGTTGTTGGCCTTGTAGGTAAGGAAGGCTCCGATGGGGGCCAGTACCATGCTGCTCAGCCATATGCCGAAGGTGATCTCCCAGGTGCCAGCTTTGGCCAACTTCTCACCACTGATGTTGATGATGTAGTAGAAGATGAAAATGAGCACGCTCACCACTACGGGCATACCCAGACCTCCTTTTCGGATGATGGCGCCAAGAGGCGCTCCGATGAAGAAGAAGATGAGACAGGCCACGGAGAGTGTGAACTTCTTATGCCACTCCACCCAGTGCAGACGGTAGTTCTTGTTGGTCTCCTCCAGGTTGAATGCCAGAGAGCGGAATTCGCATTCGTTGGTCAGCTGAACCGAAGAACTGCGAGCCATCTTCCACACGTCCTGGCGCTGTGACTGGCTGAGGCGACCCTTCAGTGTGTCGAGCACGGCTACCTTGGCCACACCCTTGACGATTTTGGCAGAGTCGGCACGGCCTGGCTTGATCTCTCGGTTGAGCAAGGATGCACAGTACGACCTGTAAATGTCGTGCCCCACCATGCTCAGTCTCTGCTGGATGGAGTCAATGCCATGATTGATGGAAGCGAGATCCTTGGTGGCAGCATGGCCGGAGAAGTTCTCTGCATTCATCACGTCGAAGGTGTCGGCAAACTCTATCAGGTCTTCCTCTACAAAGAAGGTCTCTCTCATGTATGGGATGTTGGCCTTGAGCATCTGACCTCCATTTTGCGACATGTTTTGGAAACGTTCGCCTCCGTAGAGTGTCAGTTTCAGGTGCATATGATCGGCGGTGCTCTGCATGCGGCCCGAGTCGGCCAGCACTATCTGCGTGTCGCTGGAGCCCGAGGGATTGTGGTAGATCATCACACCGTAGAGCATACCCGTATCTCTGTCCTTGCGCTCCACGAAGAGGTTGTAGCCGGGGATCTCGTTGTAGAAGATTCCTTCTGGGATCTCCAGTTCGGGCGATTTCGTCTTGATGGAGTAGATGAGCGCATGAAGTTGCTTCGTGGCCTCCGGTCCGACCTTGTTCTGGAAATAAAAACTACCGAAACTCAGGAAGATCACAAAGACGAAGATGGGGGCGAGGATGCGAATGAGCGACACACCCGCAGCTTTCATGGACAGCAACTCGAGTTTCTCTCCCATGTTGCCAAAGGAGATGAGGGCTGCCAAAAGGATGGCCAGGGGGAGAGCCATGGGGACGAGGTTGAGCGAAGCATACCAGAAAAACTTGCCCAGCACCTCGGTTGAGAGGCCCTTGCCGATAAGTTCGTTGACATAGCGCCAGGTGAACTGCATCAGGAAGATGAAGAGGCATATGAAGAACGTACCTGCAAACAATTGCAGATAGGTCTTCAGCAAATACTGATCCATCTTCTTGATGATTCTCATTCTTTTTTCCTTTTAACTCTAATACTATTTACGTCTACGCACACGTTGCATATGTGCGTGTGTGCATAATAGATTGCAAAGGTACGATAAAAATTAGTAATTAGGAATTAAAAGCCTATTTTTTGGCATTCTTTAAGAAAGAATACTCACTTTTATTGCATTTTTCTGCCCAAATACTTGCATGGAAGAAAAAAATGCACTACCTTTGCACCCGCAATCAAGAAATGATGGCGGGGTAGCTCAGCTGGTTAGAGCGCATGATTCATAATCATGAGGTCCCGGGTTCAATCCCCGGCCCCGCTACAAAGCAACGCAGAGGTGATGGTTTTCCTTCAACCTCTGTTTTTCGTATATGGACAATTGATTTAAACAGAAATAAGAAAATGACAGTTCCTGAAATCCCTGTATTGCTGCTTACGGGTTATCTGGGCAGCGGTAAGACCACGCTTTTGAATCGTATTCTGGCCAATCGTCGTGGTATAAAGTTTGCCGTTATCGTGAATGATATCGGTGAGGTGAATATTGATGCAGACCTCATCCAAAAAGGTGGCATCGTCGATCAGCAGGACGACAGTCTGGTGCCCTTGCAGAACGGTTGCATCTGCTGTACCTTGAAGATGGACCTCGTGAAGCAGTTGCAGGACCTCATGGCACTTCGCCGTTTTGACTATATCGTCATCGAGGCCAGTGGTATCTGCGAACCGGCCCCCATTGCTCAGACCATTTGCTCCATTCCCGACATGGGTCCCGACTATATCAAGGACGGTTTCCTGCGCCTGGATAGCATCGTGAGCGTGGTGGATGCCTTGAGACTGAAGGACGAGTTCAATGGAGGTCAGGACTTCATCCACAAGAATCTGGAGGAGGATGATATCGAGAATCTGGTCATCCAGCAGATCGAGTTCTGCAATATCATCCTGCTCAACAAGGCCTCTGAGGTCGCTCCGGAAGAATTGGAACGTATCACCCTGGTGCTTCGTGCCCTCCAGCCCAAGGCCGAGATTATCCCTTGTGACTACTGTGATGTGTCCTTGGATCTGCTCGTCAACACCAAGTTGTTTGATTTTGACAAAGTGGCCACCTCTGCTGCTTGGATAGCAGAGATAGAGAAACCTGTGGAGGACGATGACGACGAAGATGAGCACGAGCATCACCACCATCATGATGACGATGACGACGAGGATGACCATGAGCACCATAACCACCATCATGATGACGATGACGACGAGGATGAACACGAGCATCATCACCACCATCATGACGATGATGACGACGAAGATGAGCACGAACATCACCACCATCATCATGGGGCAGACTGCCATTGTCACCATTGCCAGCATCATCATGACCATGATCATGCACATGGTGAGGAATATGGCATCGGTACCTTTGTATATTATGCACGTCGTCCGTTCAACTTAGGTCGTTTTGACGAGTTTGTGGCTCGCCTGTGGCCTAAGAGCATCATCCGATGCAAGGGTATGTGCTACTTCCGCGATGAGCAGGATATCTGCTACGTGTTCGAACAGGCTGGTAAGCAAGTGTCTCTGCGCAATGCCGGACGCTGGTATGCCACTATGCCACAGGAGGAACTGGAACAATTCTTGGACCAGAATCCACAAGCCGCTAAGGACTGGGATGAGTACTATGGCGACCGTATGCAGAAGTTGGTCTTCATCGGCCAGCACATGAATGAGGCAGACATCAAGTTGGCCCTCGACGCTTGCCTCTGCGATTAGGTTGAACGTTCTTGCCCCGCTTCGCTCTGCAAGCGTCCCAAAGGGCCGAGCGGAGGGTTGAACGATGAAGGTCTCTCCATCATAGGAGAGACCTTCTGTTTTTTTTCGTTGGGCGTCGAGGGTTCGATTTTTCGCTCAACGCTCATCGCTCATCGCTCAACGCTCAATCACCAGCTTGGCTGATTTCATTCCTTTGGCTTTTGCTTCAAGAATGATGCTTCCGCTTTCGCTGGTTCGCTGGACTATTGCTGTGAGTTGGCCGGCAAAGAGATGGTGCTGGGGAAGATGGAAGAGGTCGAGATTGGTGGCATCGCCATTGCCAGCGGCGCGGAACTTACCAGCACCCTTTACTGCAAACTGTACCAAGTCTGTCTGGTTGGGGCAGGGATTGCCGTCCTTGTCCACTACGCTTACGGTTACGTAATAAAGGGCATTTGATGGGTCGGCCTTGGGCTCGTCCAGATTGGTGGGCGTAAGCACTAAATGGTCGGGTTTACCGGCAGTTTTTACCGTTTTCTCTCCCATCACACTGCCGTCTGCGTTGTAAGCTACCACCTTGACCTCTCCGGGCTGATACTTCACGTCGGTCCACATCAGGCGATAGCGTCGCTGCTGCCACAGTGGGTCGGTCTTCTGCAGAGCTTCTGCCTCGGTCTTGGAGAGTTTCTTCTGGCGTCCTTGGCTCACTCCGTTGATGAAGAGCTCGGCCTCAGGTGCACTGGTATAGACGAAGATGGGAGTTACCTCGCCTTCACGTCCGGGCCATGTCCAGTGAGGCAGTATGTGAAGTGTGTTGGCCTCGGGAGCCCACTTGCTCTGATAGAGGTAGTAGCGATCCTTGGGCAACGAAGCAAGGTCAATGATACCGAAGACGGAAGAGTGGCTGGGCCAGTCTTTGGTGTCGTAGGGGGAAGGTTCGCCGAGGTAGTCGAAACCGGTCCAGATGAACTGACCCATATGCCATGGGTTGTCATCCTCGAGCCAGAAGTCAAGGTCGGGCACGTTGCTCCAAGAGCAAGCCTCTGTGTCGTAGCCATTGCTCTGATGATTTTCGTAGCGAGCCTGCTTCTTCAACGTCACGGGGAACATGTACGTGCCACGACTGCTGACCGTACTGGCCGTTTCACTACCTAAGATGAATCCCTGAGGAAGAGTCTTGTAGCCCTCCTCATAGTACTGGTCACGATAGTTGAAACCAGGTATGTCGACGGTAGCGCCAAAGCCGTTTTTCAAGATCGTACCCACCTGATCCATACCACAGGTACAAGGGCGTGTGGGATCCTCGCGGTGGCAGATGCCTTGGAGGAAGTCCACCATCTTATAGCCGTCCTTGCGTCCCTGCGTGGGTACCTCATTACCGATACTCCACATCACTACGCTGGGATTGTTGCGATAGTGATGAAGCATGTTGACCATATCCTTCTCTGCCCACTCCTTCCAGTAGCGGTGATAGCCGTTCTTGCACTTGGCCTGATCCCACTCGTCGAAGGGCTCCACCATCATCATAAGTCCCATTTCATCGCACAATTTCACCAGTTCGGGGGCAGGCATGTTGTGGCTGGTTCGGATGGCATTGCACCCCATCGCCTTGAGCATGGTCAACTGGTGACGGAGGGCATCCACGTGGATAGCCGTACCCAAGGGACCCAGATCGTGATGGTTGCAGACACCCTTGAACTGGATATTCTTGCCATTGAGGAAGAAACCTTTGTGCGCCACGTACTCGATCTTGCGGATACCGAAGGTGGTGCGCTGAGTGTCGCGCTCCTTGCCGTCTACGATAACCTTTGTCACGGCTGTGTAGAGATGGGGCGTCTCGCACGACCATAAGGCGGGCTTCTCTACCAGCAGTGTCTGCTCGAAGGGATGTCCTTCGCGTGTCACCGTCTGCTTGCTGCTGCTAGCTACCACCTTGCCTTCTGGCGAAAGGATCTCGGTATCAAGGCGAACGGCCTTACCCTTGTTGCCCACCACCTCAACTTGCAACTTGACGCTGGCAAAATCCTTCTCTACATGAGGCGTGGTGATGTAAGTTCCCCAAATGGGGATGTGGATGGAGTCGGTGTGGATGACGTGTACGTTGCGATACAAGCCTGCTCCGGGATACCAACGGCTACTCTCGTCGCGGTTCTCCAAGCGTATGGCCAGCGTGTTGGGTGTGCCGTCACGATGTACGAGGTTGGATACGTCCACATGGAAACTGTTGTAACCATAGGGCCAGAAGATAGCCTCTTGGCCGTTGACATAGACATGCGCCTCGCTCATGGCACCGTCAAAAAGAAGCGTTGTGGCACCCGATTTGGGAGCATCGAAGGTGGTGCGATACCAACCTATGCCCACCCAGGGTAGGCCGCCGGTACGGCCAGTCTTCATTGTGGCTTCTTTTTCTCCATTCTGTGTCACGGCTACGTTTTGCAGATCATTGCTCACGCCGAAAGGACCATAGACAGCCCAGTCGTGTGGGACGCTGACCTGTTGCCATTTAGCGTCGTCGAACTGTGTTTGTTGTGCATTGGTCGCCTCGCCGCGATGGAAATGCCATCCTTCTGTCAGCATGGTCTCGCTACGCTGTGCCCAGAGTGCAGACGATAGGCATAATGAAGTGATAAGTAGGGAAAAGGACTTCATTGTGTTGTTTTGGTTGTGGGTGTTTTTGTTTTGGATTTATCTCTTAACCATGAAGGTTTTTCTTATTTCTTCACAGAGAACTTGTATACTACCGTGTGGCTGTACTTCTCACCGGGACGCAGCGTGGTGCTGGGGAACTCGGGGTGGTTGGGTGAGTCGGGGTACATCTGCGACTCCAGCGCGATGGCGGTACGGGCACCTGTGTAGACTTGCAGGCCTGGGTGGTTGTTCCATACCTCCATGACGCGGCCCGACTTGGGCGCATAGCAACTTACCACCTTCTCTACCTTGTTCTTGTCCGTGTGGGTGAGGCAGAAGTTGTGATCATACTGGCGCACCATACCTTCGGGGATGGGCTGAGGCTGGAAGCCGCCGAAGCCACCGGGACGGGGACCATTGCCACCCTGGCCACCTTGTGCACCCTGACCTTGTGCACGCTGGCCGCCTTGAGGTGCGCCCTGTCCCATCTGTGGACGAGGACCTCCCTGTCCCATCATGGGACGTTGAGGCATGGGAGCGATGCGCTCGCTAAGTTTTACGGCTTTGCGGAAATCATAGGGTGTACCTTCTACGGACAGCAGTTTACCGGTTGGTATGTTGGCCTGGTCGGTTTCGGTGATGTTGTCGGCGTTGATCTGCAGTTCGTAGTCCATGATATCACCGTTGCCCACACCGTCGAGGTTGAAGTAAGAGTGACAGGTGGTATTCACTACGGTAGCCTTGTCGGTGGTGCTCTCAAAGGTGATGCTCAGACCATTGTCCTTGGTGATGGCGTAGGTCATGACGGTAGTCAGATTGCCGGGGAAACCGTCGGCTCCATCGGGTAAAACGCACTCCATGACCACCTTGTCCTTGGCGACACTCTTGACGGTCCATACCACATGGTCGAATCCCTTGGTTCCGCCGTGCAGAGTGTGCTGGCCGTTGTTCTTGGTGATATGGTATTCCTGACCATCGAGGGTAAAGGTACCATTCGCTATACGGTTGGCAAAACGACCCACGCTAGGACCAATCTGTCCCAGATTGTATCGGGGATACTGATGGATGGTGGGGTAGGAGGTGACGAGATTTTGGTATTCACCATTGCGGTCCGGGGCAAAGAGACCTACGAGGAATGCTCCATAGTTGGTCACCTGCGCGGTCACAGTACCGTTGGTGATGGTGTAGAGACTAACCTTCTGGCCATCCATGATGGTGTCGAACGCGGCTTTCTCGTACAAAGGGATTACGGGCTCAGCGGCCCATGCTGTGAGGGTCAGCAACAATGCTGCCAGGAGGGTGAGATGCTTTTTCATGATGCTATGATTTATTGTGATCTGTTCGTTTTATGTGTTACCCGTAAGGGTTTCATTTGCAAAAATACTAAATCTTATTTATATAAGGTCTATGTTTGACGTAAAATCTGCACAAAAATCTCCTCCAGGTCAGTGATTCCCGCTCCTATACGTAGTTGGAAAAAAGTTTGATTTTGTAGTTTCACAGTTTCACGGTTTCACAAAAATCGTCCTGGGGCAGAGGTTATCGGCCGGATCTCCATGATGCTTTGAGCGCACGAACTATTCAAAACAATTACTTCGCTAATGGTCATGTGTCGATAATACACGTGTGTGTTTGACCGATCAACACGTGTGTTCTAATCTAACCTCAGGTGTATTCTTATCCGCCCCCACCCGTGACATATAGAAAAAATGTACAAACCTTATGTCTTGGCGATAAGGCACTGCTTGGATAGCAACGCCGTATAAAACCCAAAATGTGAAAGCGTGAAACTGTGAAACTACAAAATCAAACTTTTTTTTGAGCCTTCTCCTTCTTCACGCGACCACTCTTCTTCAAAGCCTCGGCTATGATCCATTGCAACTGACCGTTGACGGAGCGAAACTCGTCAGCGGCCCAAGCTTCGATGGCGGACATGGTTTGCTCGTCGATACGGAGCACAAAGTTCTTGGTTTTATTTTCCTTGGTAGCCATCAGTCTTTTTGTAACAGTATTTAATGTAGCCTTTTATCATTTCATACAGGCCTAGCGCAAGAATGAAACCTCCCAAAACAAAGTAGAATTCGGGATCTTTGAGCACGTTTTCCTTGCCTTTGATTGCAAAGATGACGGCAGCGACGGCTGCACCAAGCAGTGAAAAGAGGATGTACGGCAGAATGTCGCGCTTGAAGAATCGCCAACTTTTGTATCGCGAAATGTACGCTCCGAATGAGCGCATCTCAAACTGTCCACCATAGAGCCAGCAACCAAGCGTTGTTGCAACCCCCAACGCAGCTAAACCTTGAAAAACGGCATATACATGTCTGCCTTCCATCCACTTGGGGTACGACAACCATACACCCAAGGCAACCAAAGCAAGAACTGGCAGGATGCGAACGATGTGATACAGGAATCTTCTCATGACTTATACCTCCACCTGAACATTAGGGTTGATACGCAGGATTTCCTCGATGAATACGTCCTGATTGGCAGGAGAGATGATGAGGGGATGACCGCAACCGAAGTCCAGTTTGATGCGCTTGAGTGAAGCTGCAGGAGAACTGACGGGGTTGTAGGTGCGGGTGATGCTCTTGAGCTTCTTCAGCTCGTAGGTCTCCTTTATTATGAAAAGGTCTTTAACGATCAGTTTGTCCTCGTCGATCGTGTAGTGAATACCCAGGATAGTACCGATGAATGCGAATAAAACTACTGCCAATACAACGATTGCAATGTACTTTCCCTGCGACCAGGCATTGTAGGTGCCAAATCCTGTGACTCCCGTGATGAGAAGCACCAATAATATGCTTATGCGTGAACGAAATCTCATAATCAAGCCCCCCTAACCCCCGGCTTTTGACGACGGTCAAAATGCAGGGAATAAGAGTGATGTTAAAAAAATTACTAACTTTTTCTTTGTATTACCTCTGTGCCAGTCCCCATCCTGCTCCCCTCCCTTTTGGGGAGGGGTTGGGGGAGAGGCTTTTAGTGATTCAATGTACCCGAATTAATCACAGGCTGTGCGGGTTCGTCAGCACAGAGGACTACGAGCAGATTGCTGACCATAGCAGCCTTCTTCTCCTCGTCCAATTCTACGATCTCCTCGTCAGAAAGCTTGTCGAGGGCCATCTTCACCATGCTTACTGCACCATCCACGATCTTCTCACGGGCAGTGATGATGGCAGCAGCCTGCTGGCGACGCAGCATGACGGCGGCAATCTCGGGAGCGTAGGCCAGGTAGTTGATGCGAGCCTCGATAACCTCTAAGCCAGCCATGGCCAGGCGCTCATTGAGCTTGTTGGTCAGCACCTCGTTGATCTCGGCGGCACCACTGCGCAGAGTGATGGTCTCTTCCTCCTTGGTGTCCTCGTTGTCGTAGGCATACATGCCGGCAACTTCGCGGAGAGCAGAGTCGCTCTGAACGGCTACGAACTTCTCGAACTTGTTCATTCGGGCACCTGCAGCGCCACCTACAGCAGTGGTATTGCTCACGTCGGTGTCAATGTCGAAGATAGCCTTGTAGGTATCCTTCAGTTTCCATACCACTACCAAGCCGATGAGGATGGGGTTGCCCGTCTTGTCGTTTACCTTGATGGGCTCGGCGTTGAGGTTGCGAGCACGCAGACTGACGTTCTTGCAAGTCATGAAGGGGTTGATCCAGAAGAAGCCGGTCTTGCGGAAAGTGCCAACGTAGCGTCCGAAGAAAGTCAGAACCTTGGCCTCGTTGGGCTCCAACATGGTGAAACCGCAGCTGAAGAGGATGCTGGCGAAAAACAAAATGACGATAGGTATTGTCATCCATGCGTTTTCCAGTTTGATGGCCTCAATTAGCAAGATTGCGGTGAGACCCCACAGCAGGAGGTCGATGATGATCATCAGGAAACCGTTGAGGTAACCGCCCTTGTACTCTTGTTCGCTTGTGATGTTTGTTTTCATAATCGTATAGTTTTAAGTTGTTGTTTAATGTGGATAGTTTCTCTTTCTTGTTCTCTGTACGAGGTGAATAGTTGATTTTAATGTGATATCAAAATGATATTGCAAATTTATGCGTTTTTGCTTCAATCGACCAAAGGAAAATGACAGAAATTGATGAAAAATATGTCTTTTGTCATGTCGATATTGCAAAAGGCAGTTGTTGCAAATAAGGCACACCATATTAATATAAGGAAATATTTCTTGGCTCAACACTTTGCAGAATGAAGAATTGTTTGTATCTTTGCAGAAAAGACAAGCAAACAATCAAAACAACTAAAACAATATCATGAAATTAAGAAATCTTATCTTAGGTGCTTCGCTGGCAGTTTCGGCTTCAGCCATGGCACAAGACAACACCATCACGGTGCAGACTGCCAAGCTTGGCGCACCTGTGCAGAGTACGATGTACGGTATCTTCTTTGAGGATATCAACTATGCGGCAGACGGCGGTCTGTATGCAGAGTTGGTCATGAACCGTTCGTTTGAGTTTCCCAATCATTTTGCCGGCTGGGATATCAGCGGCAAGGTAAGTTTGCAGAACGATGGTCCTTTCGATAAGAATCCCCACTATGTCCGTCTGGCTCCCTCTGGTCATGCACACAAGCATACCATGATAGAGAACAGCGGTTTCTTCGGCATGGGTATCAAGAAGGGCGCAGAGTATAAGTTTAGCGTATGGGCTCGTTGTCCCGAAGGCGGCAACAGTAAGATCTGGATTGACCTGGTGGACAATGCGACCATGGGTGAGGACCAGAAGGTGGCCAACGGTGGTGTCGAGATCCAGGGCAAGGAGTGGAAGAAGTACACCGTAGTGCTGACTCCCAACAAGACATTGGAGCGTGCCCACATGCGTGTCTGGGGTGACTCGAAGGTTACCACCGACCTGGAGCATGTAAGTCTTTTCCCCGTTGATACTTACAATGGTGACGAGAACGGTATGCGCAAGGACCTGGCTCAGGCACTGTACGACATGCACCCCGGTATCTTCCGTTTCCCCGGTGGATGTATCGTTGAGGGTACCGACCTGGAGAGCCGCTATCAGTGGAAGAACAGTGTAGGTCCCGTGGAGAATCGTCCTTTGAACGAGAATCGCTGGCACTATACCTTCACCTCTCGCTACTATCCCAACTATTTCCAGAGCTACGGTCTCGGTTTCTTCGAGTACTTCCGCCTGTCTGAGCAGATTGGCGCAGAGCCCCTGCCCGTACTCAGCGTAGGTCTGTCTTGTCAGTTCCAGAACGAAATCCGCGATGAGAAGAAGGTACACGTAGATATGGACAACCTGCAGCCCTACATCGACGACTGCATCGACCTGATTGAATTCGCCAATGGCGATCCTGCCAAGAACAAGTGGGCCAAGATGCGTGCCGACATGGGTCATCCCGAGCCTTTCAACCTGAAGTTCATCGGCGTGGGCAACGAGCAGTGGGACTATAAGGACAACAAGGCATACAGCAAGCGTCTGAAGGTCTTCATGGATGCCATCCGTAAGGCTCATCCCGAGGTGAAGATCGTCGGTACCAGTGGTCCTAACAGTGAGGGTCAGGACTTCGACCTGGGTTGGACTGCCATGAAGGAGCTGAAGGCAGACCTCGTGGACGAGCATTTCTATCGTGACATCAACTGGTTCAAGAACGAGATGTACCGCTATGATGAGTATGACCGTAAGGGTCCCAAGGTGTTTGCCGGTGAGTATGCTTGCCATGACAAGGGCAAGAAGTACAATCACGCAGGTGCCAGCATCTATGAGGCAGCTTTCATGACCAACCTTGAGAAGAATGCCGATATCGTACACATGGCCACCTATGCTCCTCTGTTTGCTCATGTGGAAGGCTGGCAGTGGCGTCCCGATGCTATCTGGTTTGACAACCTCCGTTGCGCTAAGACCGTGAGCTACTATGTGCAGGCCCTCTACGCTCAGAACAAGGGTACCAACGTACTGGCCACTACCATCAGCAATCCTACTCCCAAGGGTCAGGATGGCATCTTCAGCAGTGCCGTATATGACGCAGAGACCGGTGAGTACATCGTCAAGGTCATCAACACTACAGAGCAGCCTAAGACCATCAAGATCGCTTTGGAGGGCGTGAAGGGTACCATCAGCAAGGTGAACACCATCACACTGGACTGCAGCGACTATGAGATGGAGAACACGGTGGACAACCCCAATGCCATCGTTCCCCAGGAGGCTTTGCTGAAGGCTACAGGCAATACCATCAATGCCACCGTGGCAGGTAAGAACTTCGTTATCTTCAAGGCAAAGAAGTAAGGCGAATTGAAAATTGAGAATTGAGAATTGAAAATTCTACAGACAGAGAATCATTAGATTAACCTTAAACCATAAAGAATAATAGTTATGAAGAAGAATTTTATGAAGAGCCTGACCGTAGGTGTTATGGCATGTGCTGCATTCGCAATGGTAAGTTGCGGTGGTGAGAAGAAGGCTGCTGACAGTGAGGCTGCCGAGGCTGCTGAGACCGAGGCTGCGGCTGATCCCAATGCCCGCAAAGCCATTGAGAAGCCCGCTGACCTGCTGATGCTGAAGGAGGTAGGTCCTGCTATGCAGATTACCAATGCCAACATCGGTCTGTCTACCGAGCCTTGCGAGGAGATGGCTAAGGGCAACAAGTCTATTGAGAACGTGTACATCTTTGGCAAGATCGGTATCATCGGTACCAGTGCTTTCCAGAACTGTACCAACCTGAAGAATATCTATTCTGACAATGAGATCCTGGTATTTGGCGACTATAGCTTTGCAGGCTGTACCTCGCTGACCTCTCTGGATGCCAACACCTATACCATCGGTGAGCATGCCTTTGAGGGTTGTACTTCACTCCAGACTGTGAAGTTGGCCAACCTTCCTCAGATGGATATTCGCGAGAAGGCTTTCGCTGGCTGTACTTCTCTGAAGACTGTATTGCTCGGTCTTGAGGAGGATCAGATCAAGGAGGATGCTTTTGCAGGCTGTACCGCTCTTGAGGAAGTGGCTGTTCCCTACAACCGCAAGGACAATATCTATGCTATCATCTCAGACAGCAAGCAGATCAACAAGCTCTACATCCTGACCCCTGCCTTCTATCCTTACCCCAGCAAGAGCGCTGCTAAGGCATTCAACAAGGCTCAGTGTGAGGTATACATCCCCGATGCACTCATCGACGACTTCAAGATGGATCCCAACTGGATGGCATTCAAGGCTATCAAGCCTCTTAGCGAGTCTGGCTACTACGACGCCAAGTGCGAGTTGAAGTAAAAAAATCGACTTGTCAATAGCAGAGTATAGCCGATCGACGTATGGGCTTCTCTGCCTGATAGGCATACCCAACAACATCCCCTCCCTGCACCTTGCAAACCGTGCGGGGAGGGGTGATATATGAAGAAATGGAAATCATCGACCTGATCAATCAACACGAGGGTACGGCATTCTCTTTTGAGGTGCTGCCACCTATTAAGGGTAATGGTACGGACGCATTGTTTCGTACCATAGACCGACTGAAGGAGTTTGACCCTCGCTACATCAACATCACTACACACCGTAGCGAGTATGTGTACAATGAGGTAGAAGGAGGACTGTTGCAACGTCAGCGCATCCGTCGCCGTCCGGGTACAATCGCGGTGGCATCTGCCATTCAGCGCAAATACGGTATACCCGTGATCCCGCATATCGTGTGTAGTGGCAATACCCGTGAGGACCTAGAGTATATGCTGCTCGACCTTCAGTTCCTGGACATCAGCGACGTACTCGTGTTGAGAGGCGACAAGGCCAAGGAGGAGAGTAGTTTCAAGCCAACGGGCGACGGTCCTGCCCATGCCACGGAGCTCATCGAGCAGATCAATCGTTTCAATGAGGGCTTCTTCTTTGACGGAACCCCCATCAAGGTACCCGGCAAGCCTTTCCATTTCGGTGTCGCCTGCTATCCGGAGAAGCATGAGGAGGCCGCCAATTTGGACAGCGATCTTCAGGTGCTGAAGCAAAAGGCCGACATGGGAGCACAGTATGCTGTGACCCAGCTTTTCTATGACAATGAGAAGTATTTCCAGTTTGTGGAAAAGGCACGTGAGATGGGGGTGAGCATACCCATCATCCCGGGTATTAAGCCTTTGGCTAAGATGAGCCAGCTCACCGTAGTGCCCAAGACCTTCCACTGCGATCTGCCTGAGGCACTCTATCGCGAAGCCGTGAAGTGCAAGACGGACGAAGAGATCAAGCAACTGGGTATAGAGTGGGCTGTGAGCCAGTGCAAGGAATTGATGGAGCATGGAGCCCCAAGTCTGCACTTCTACACCGTATCGGCGGTGGATAGCATTGAAAAGATAGCCCAGAAGATATATTGATGTGAGATAGGCCTGGACATTCAGAAGACGCCAGATGTGAGCCAGATGTATAGGCCGTAAAAAGAACAAGAAATGACATTTAGAGAGGTAATTTGTCAGGATGCCGTAAAGCAACGTCTGTTGCACAATGTGCGTGAGAATCGTATTCCTCATGCCTTGATGCTGACTGGCCCCAAAGGGGCTGGAAAGATGGCACTTGCCTTGGCTCTGGCTCGCTACCTCTTATGCGAACATCCCTCGGAGGACGATGCATGTGGAGAGTGTCGCAATTGTAAGATGGTGAACGAATGGGCGCATCCTGACTTGCATTTCACGTTTCCCATCATCAAAAAGAAAAGTAGTGGTACAGCGCCCATCTGTGACGACTACCTAAAGGAATGGAGGCAACAGCTCAATCGCGAGGTTTACTTTGACATCAACGACTGGCTGGAAGATATGAAGGCTGAGAATCAGCAGGCCTCCTACTATGTGACAGAGAGCGACTCGCTCTTGAAGAAGTTGGCTATCAAGTCGAGTCAGGGTGGCAATCGTGTGGTTGTCATGTGGCTTCCGGAGCGTATGAACTCCGAGACGGCCAACAAATTGTTGAAACTCATCGAGGAGCCTCCCACGCATACCTATTTTATTATGGTGTGTGAGGAACCAGAGAAAGTGCTGGGTACCATCATCAGCCGTACACAGCGTCTGGCGGTTCCTGCACTTAGCGAGCAGGAGATAGAAGAGGCCCTTGTCGTCCGCCATGCACTCCCTCGGGAGATAGCCCAAGAGTTGGCCCATGTCTCTCAGGGTAGCTACACAGAGGCTTTGCACCGTATGTCTGCGGGCAGCGATGAGGCTCAGTATTTTGAATATTTCGTCTCACTCATGCGACTGGCTTACATGCGTAAGATCAAGGACCTGAGAGAGTGGAGCGAGAAGATGGTGGCGCTGGGACGTGAGTCACAGAAGCGCTTCCTCAGATATGCACAGCATCTTGTGCGAGAAAATTTCATCTATAATTTCCAGCGGCAGAGCGAACTGAACTATCAGATATCCGCAGAGGCTGATTTTTCCAAAAACTTTGCCCGCTTCATCAATGAGAGAAATGTGATAAGGATTATGGATGAGTTGAGTGATGCAGAACGAGACATCGAAGGCAATGTCAGTGCAAGGATGGTCTTCTTCGACCTGGCTTTGCAGATCATCGTTTTGCTGAAGCAATAGTTT
Organism: Bacteroidaceae bacterium; assembly: GCA_045617275.1. Classification (GTDB taxonomy): domain Bacteria; phylum Bacteroidota; class Bacteroidia; order Bacteroidales; family Bacteroidaceae; genus Physcousia. Next base: position 60,706 of record JAZLII010000063.1, on the reverse strand, counting down.
GAAACAGGAATAAACAGATTCCTTCTGCCTTACCAAAGACGGAGGATGAACGATATAAACATACATTTGAATACTTTATGACAGAAGAGATAGATAAGTTGCAGGAGAATATGGCCGGAAGGACAAGTGCCAACGAACTGCCTTTCATGTGTGGTGGCGGTGGTAGAGGCTTGTGTGCCAAGGGATGCGGAAAGGATGCTTTCCAGCTCAATATCCATGACTATCTGGCCGACATACCTGGCAATACGGATTTCACCGACTTGGTGGAGGTGCAGTTCAAGAATACACGAAAGGGATATTATCACAATATCAACAATCTGCCTATCGAGAAAGGAGATGTCGTAGCCGTTGAGGCTTCTCCCGGACATGACATCGGTACCGTAACGATGACAGGAAAGCTGGTGGCTCTTCAACTGAAGAAGGTCAACTTGAAGTCTCCTGACGACATCAAGCGTATCTACCGTAAGGTAAAGCCTGTGGACATGGAGAAGTACGAGGAGGCTAAGGCCAAGGAGCATGAGACCATGATCAAGAGCCGCCAGATAGCAAAGGATCTCGGACTTGAGATGAAGATAGGCGACGTGGAGTATCAGGGCGATGGCAACAAGGCCATCTTCTACTACATAGCCGATGGCCGTGTGGATTTCCGTCAGCTCATCAAGGTCTTGGCAGAGGAGTTCCGCGTACGTATTGAGATGAAGCAGATCGGTGCTCGCCAGGAGGCAGGTCGTATTGGAGGATTTGGTCCTTGCGGCCGTGAACTCTGTTGTGCCACTTGGATGAAGAACTTTGTTAGCGTAAGTACCGCGGCAGCGCGTTTTCAGGATATCTCACTCAATCCGCAGAAACTGGCAGGCCAGTGTGCCAAACTGAAGTGCTGCATGAACTATGAGGCCGACCAGTATGTAGAGGCTACACGCAAGTTGCCCAGCAGAGAGATCACGCTTCATACGGCTGATGGTGAGTACTTCTACTTCAAGGCCGACATCCTGTCTGGCATGATCACCTACAGCACGGACAAGCGAATGGCAGCCAACCTGACTACCATCTCCGCACAGCGTGCGATGGAAATCATCCAGATGAATCGCAAGGGCGAGAATCCTGAGACTCTGGAAGAGGGTGGACGCAGTCTGCCTGAGAAGCCCATCGACTTGGCTACTCAGGATGACCTGAATCGTTTCGACAAAAAGAAAAAGAAGAAGAAGCGCAACAACGACAAGCGTGAGGACCGTGAAGGAAAGCGTGAGAACCGTGAAGGAAAGCGCGAGGATCGTGGAGGAAAACGTGAGGATGGCGAAGGAAAACGTGAAGGACGTGAGCCTAAGCGCGAGGAGACGTCTGCAGGAAAGACAGAAAGCCAGCAGGAGGAGAAGCGTCACGAAAAGCGTAGTGGCGAGCGTGAACCCAAGCAAGACAGGCCTTCAGACGAGCGTCATCATGACCGAAAACCGCGTCGTCACGGCAATCGCCACCATGGCAATTCAGACAAGCCCCAGCAACCTCAACAATCTCAACAGGGTGAGTAACGTTTATGGGTAGGATGATGGGTATCCGTGGCTTACGCAGATGGTGCTGTATCCTCTTTGCATGTGTCTTTTGTGCATGTGAAGAGGATATGGTACATCGCTTTTGTGCTGTGGATAGCCAGGACTGGCAGAAGAGCTACAAGGCAAGATTCCATCTCACGGATATGAAGCTCCGAGGACAGTATGACTTGTCCGTAGAGGCCAGGATTGCCAAGCAATACCTTTACAAAGATCTCTGGCTGGAGGTTGAGACCAAGAAAAACGGGGAGGTGCAGGCTTTGGATACGGTATGTCTGGATGTAGTGGCCCGCAGTGGTGAAATGGACGGCAGTGGTAGAAACATCTTGGGCTATAAGAAACCGGTTCGATCAATTGCTGTAGCACCCACGGATACCTTGGATATTTGTGTAAGACATATCTTGACCGTAACCCCCGTTCCAGGAGTGCACGACGTGGGTATCTTGCTTGTTCCGCAACGTTGATGGGGGGCGTCAATCGTTGTTGGCATCCCCTTTTTGTTGTTCCCACTTCTTCTTATATTTCTACATCCTTATTTGTTTCTCACCATCTTGTTGCGTGCCGCATCGATGCGTAGCAAGATGAAGAGCAGGATAGTAAATCCCCAAAGCGACGAACCTCCGTAGCTGAAGAAAGGTAGAGGGATGCCGATGACTGGTGTCAGACCAAGTACCATGCCTACATTGATGAATACGTGAAGGAAGAATATTCCCAGTACACAGTATCCATAGACTCGCCCAAAGGTGTATATCTGCCGCTCTGCAATATGTATGATACGGATCATCAGTATCAGGAACAGAAGCAGTACAACGCTACATCCCACAAAACCCTCTTCCTCGCCTACGGTGCAGAAGATGAAGTCTGTATCTTGCTCAGGCACGTACTTTAGTTTGGTCTGTGTGCCGTTGAGAAATCCTTTTCCTTTCAGTCCGCCCGAGCCGATGGCTATCTGAGCTTGAGCCACGTTGTAGCCTGCTCCGCGAGGGTCATTCTCGATGCCAAGCAATACCCTGATGCGCTTTTGCTGGTGCTGTTCAAGCACATGGTCCATGACATAGTTGGTCGAATAGGAGAATCCGATGGAACCAAACATAAACAAGGCAAGAAACAGGTAGCTGATCATCCTTTCCCGGAGAGCCAGATAAAGCAGATAGAGAAACATCACGCCACAAGCAATGAGTTGTACGATAGTGATGTCGAAGGGGATGACATATTCGCTAAAAGCAAAAGCACCGCCCATGGCAAGGATGCCCCAGCCGGCCATCCACCAGAAGGGAGCCTTGAGCGAAGTGTAGATACGCAGCATGCCGAGTGTGAAAAGGTAGACGGCAAGGATGACGAGAGACTTACCCAAGCTCACTTCCGGTAAGTCAAACAGAGGATCAGCTGCATATTTGAGGCCTACTACAAAGTAGAACACGGCTGCCACGCCACAGAAGAGTATGCTCCCAGGCATGCCTTCACGATAAAACATGAAGCAGAAACTCAAGTATACCAGTGCACTTCCCGTCTCCTTCTGCATCACGATAAGGCCCATGGGTAGCAGGATGAGAGCTCCACATATTATTAAATCGCGCATGCGCGCGAGATGAAGGTCAAATGATCCGATGACTCTGGCTAAGCACAGAGCCGTACCGAACTTTGCAAATTCGGCTGGCTGCACGCTGAATGAGCCAATCTTAATCCATGACAATGATCCTTTGATGTCGTGGGCAATAAAGGGTGTCACCGCGAGGAGTATGATGAATGCTCCATAGATCAGGTAGGAAAACGACTCATAGATACGTTCGTCGATGGCAAGCAGTATGGAGCCCAACCCTAACGATGTGAGTATCCACACTATCTGCATACCGGAGCGAGAAGAGAAGGACATGAGTTGTCCGGCCTGGTCAAAGTCATAGCTGGCACCACAGATGCTCATCCATCCCATACCCATGAGGGCGATGTAGATGATGATGGTGAACCAGTCCAGTGACCTCAGTATTCCTTTTTGCTCTTTATCGTGAATAGTTGCCATATCTGATGGTCTTGTTTTCAAATACTGTAGCTTGTGCCTCGCTTGCGGCAGAGAGTTTGCCGTTGATGTATTTCTCCATGATGAGCGCACCGATGGGCACTCCGAAGTGAGCACCAAAACCACCGTTCTCCACATAGACTGCTACGGCAATTTTGGGATTGTTCATAGGCGCGAAGCCCATAAATGCAGAGTGGTCTTGTCCACGGTTCTGGGCAGTTCCAGTCTTGCCGCATACTTCATACATGCTGTTGTTGGCCGACCTACATGTACCACCTGTCACGGCGGCACGCATACCTTTCACCACATATTCGTAGTTCTCTCGGCTGACCATGGTATAGTGCTTCTTGGTGTAGAGCGTGTCGGGCTGTTCGCCCTGTACCTCTTTGACCACATGAGGAGTGATGTAGTAGCCGCGGTTGGCAATGGTCGCTCCCAGATTGGCAATCTGCAGTGGCGTGAGACAAACCTCACCCTGACCGATGGCGATGGAGATGACGGTGATGCCGTTCCAGGATCCTTTGTATGCCTTGTCATAGTAGTCTGCATTGGGTATCATGCCTCGGTTCTCACCAGGAAGGTCCACACCCAGAGGATAGCCGAATCCCATACTTACCATATAGTCTTTCCAGCGTGTCATGGCATCTTGTACGCGTGGATACTTACTTCTGTTGCCAAACATGTGAAAGAGTCCCCAGCAGAAAAATCCGTTGCAGGAGGTGGCTATGGCGGGTATCAGAGGAAGAGGAGATCCATGCCCGTGACAACCCACTGTAAGTCCTCTATAATGGAAACCTCGGCTACATGGGTAAGCCGTACCCGATGGAGAGATGATGCCCTCCTGTAGGAAGGTCAGGGCCTGACTCGTCTTAAAGGTCGAACCGGGAGGATATCGTCCGGCAATGGCGCGGTTGAGAAGAGGCTTCATGGGGTCTTGCTGGAGCTTCATGTTGTTGGCTCCACGCTGTCGTCCCACCATCAGATGTGGATCGTAGGAAGGTGAGGACACCATACAGAGTATTTCTCCCGTGGAAGGTTCTATGGCCACGATACTCCCCAGTTTTCCCTTCATCAGGCGTTCACCAAGTTCCTGCAGTTCGATGTCGATACTCAAAGTGAGGTTTTTGCCAGGCACGGGTGCCTTGTCGTATTTGCCGTTCTGGTACTTGCCCTTGATGCGTCCTCTTGCATCACGAAGCAGTATCTCCGTGCCCTTCTCACCTCTCAACTTTGCTTCGTAGCTTCGCTCTACACCCAGTTTTCCGATGTAGTCACCGCCTTGATAGTAGTCGTCTTCTTCGATGTCTTTTGGATTCACTTCACCCACATCGCCGAGGATATGAGCTGCGCTGGTACGTGTGTACTGGCGGATGCTTCGCTTCTGGATGTAGAAGCCTGGGAAACGGAACAGCTTCTCCTGAAAACTGCAGAACTCCTCCGCAGAAAGCTGGCTGCGAAATATCTGCTGTGTGTATTCGCTATAGCCGGGATTCTTGCGCTTGTCCTTTATCTCTGCCATTCGGTAGACAAACCATTCAGGTGTGATGCCCAATGATTCGCATAGATCCAAAGTGTCAAGGTTTTTGCCCATCTCATGCTCTACGACCATGACGTCGTAGGAAGGTTGATTGTAGACAAGCAGTTCGCCTTGCCGGTCTCTTATGGCCCCTCTGGCAGGGTACTGTATGCGCTTGAGGAATGCGTTGGAGTCTGCGTTCTTCTGATAGTCGTCGCTCAGCAGCTGAAGCGTGAAAAGGCGCAGAAGATACAGCAGGATGACCAAAAAGATCACCCCGCCCAACACAAATTTTCTTCTTTCAAGTTTGTAGTCCTTGTCTGCCATTAAGCAACGTGTTGTTTCTTGCCTCGCAGTGTCTCCATCAAGGCAATGATGAGCCATGATGATGCAAAACTGGTGCCGGCGGAGATGGCTAAATCAGTAAGATTGAAGAAAGAAAAGGATTCGAGGGCGAAATAGAAGACGTGGTGGATAAGCAATAGGACTGTGAAATAGCGCATATGATTCCACATGCCCATCGTGTGGTAGTTGGGCACCATGTCCTCAAGGGCGTCCTTGGGAAGACTGGCTTTGAGTAGAGACGGTTGTACCATGGCTGCCAAGGTAAGCGATGCGGCGGAGATGCCTGCGGTATTGGCAAACATGTCCATGAGTGTACCCAGTAGGAAAGCCCATATCAAAGTTGCTGTTCTGTTGGCATCGGAGGGGATGTATAGCAGGAGTGCCACATATACGAGAGGAGTGCCATATCCCATAAAATGAATATGGTTGAACAGTAGCACTTGGATGATTCCCAGCGCAAGCACTTGCAATAGTCGGATAAAGAAATTGAGTATCATCTGCCTATTGTTTTACTGTGTTCAGGGTGTCTATCTCCTCCTTCATAGGATTTTTCAAGATGCATACATCCCTCAGGATGGCCAGGTCGGTACTCAGCTTAACACGTAGTTCGTAGCTCTGACCGTCCTTGGAATTGCCGATGCGTGATACTGTACCTACGAAGATGCCTGGGGGGAAGACGCTGCTGTATCCGCTGGTCTCCACCTGATCGCCCACGCTGCATTTCGCATGATGGGGGATGTCGCTCAGGTAGGCCTCCAGTACCTTTCCACCGCGCCATGACAGCGAACCGAAATAGTTGGTGCCACGAAGTCGGCAGCTGATGTTGGACTTCGAGTTGAGTATGGGCAGTACCAGAGAGTAGTGCTCGCTCACGGCATAGACGATCCCCACGGGGCCCGTGCCACTCACTACGCCCATCTCATTTTGTACACCGTCGGCCCAGCCTTTGTCCAAGGTGATGATGTTGTCCTTGTTCTTGATGCTGTTGCTAATGACGTGCGCATATATCTTCTCGTAGTCTCCGAGCCTTTTGGCCAGTGTACGCTCTGTGAGTGTACTGTCGTGAGTGAGGCTGTCCAATTCCTGTCGCATGTTCTCATTGCTCAGTTGCAGAGCGAGATTCTGGCGAACCAGTATCTCGTTCATCTCTTTCAACTGGGTATAACTATGCAGTTCCGCCTCCCAGGCCACCACTTGTCCTGCCACAGCGTTGGCTTGTGTCACCCACACGCTGTTGTGGTAGCTGTTGAAACGGAAAAGCATCACCATGCTTGCGACCTCGAGGAGGAGGAAGACAAACCAATGGAGATGCGTTTTCAGCCAGGTTGTGAAGTTGGACATCAGTCTTCTGCTATCTCTTGCTTACCTGTAAAGTGTCATTCACGTTTTCCCGTGTAAGGGTATTACATCAAGAAAGTGAACTCATGAATATTCTTCAAAGCAATGCCGGTACCCTTTGCCACGCTGTGGAGGGGATCCTCTGCCACGTGGAAGGGGATGTTGATCTTGTCCTGCAAGCGCTTGTCAAGACCGCGCAGCAAGGCACCGCCACCAGTGAGGTAGATGCCATTGTGTACGATATCGGCATACAGTTCTGGGGGAGTCTCGGCCAAAGCGTCGAGGACTGCAGTCTCGATGCGCGCAATGGTCTTCTCCAGACAGTGTGCAATCTCCTGATAGCATACGGGTACCTCCATGGGGAGTGAAGTGATACGGTTAGGTCCGTATACTACGTAGTCCTCAGGAGCATCCTCGCCCAGGTCGGTCAGGGCGCTACCTACATGTATCTTGATACGCTCAGCCATACGCTCACTGACCTTCATGTTGTGTTGGCGGCTCATGTAGTCCTGGATGTCAGCGGTCAGTTCGTCACCGGCGATGCGTAGGCTCTTGTCTGCTACGATACCACCCAGTGAGATGACGGCAATCTCAGTACTACCACCACCTATATCCACGATCATATTGCCTTCGGGAGCTAATACGTCGAGGCCGATACCGATGGCTGCAGCCATGGGCTCGTATACAAGGTACACCTCACGACCACCAGCGTGCTCTGCACTGTCGCGTACAGCGCGCAGCTCCACCTCAGTACTGCCACTGGGCACGCCAATGACCATACGCATTGAGGGTGAGAACAGGCGGCTACCAGTGTGCACCATCTTGATCATACCGCGCATCATCTGCTCGCAGGCGTTGAAGTCTGCGATCACACCATCGCGCAAGGGGCGGATGGTCTTGATGTCGGCATTCGTTTTCTCATACATCATCTTTGCCTTGTCACCTACGGCGATCATCTTGTCCGTACGGCGGTCCAAGGCTACCACGCTAGGCTCGTCCACCAATATCTTGTTGTCGCTGATGATAATGGTGTTGGCGGTGCCCAAGTCCATGGCTATTTCCTTATTCAAAGAGAACCATCTCATAGTTGTAATCTGCTTTATGCGTTTTCAAGTTTTTCTGGCCAGTCTATAGGAACTGGGGGTGTATAGGCTATAGACGAGCTGGAAAATCAAGAAGTTTAGTCTTCCTGTTTTATTAGTTCTTCTCAAACCAAGCGTGGATGGCGGTGTCGTAGTGGCTGCTTACGCCAAATGCCTGTGTGGCAAACCACTTGCGATCCTCTATCTCGCTCTGTGCGCCATTCTTCTGGAGAAGCTCTAAGAGGGGCTTGTACTCCTCCTTAGAAGGAACGATGATGACGTCGCGGAAGTTCTTGGCTGCAGCACGGATGAGGCTGATGCCGCCGATGTCGATCTTCTCGATGATGTCTGCCTCGCTTGCTCCGCTTGCCACGGTCTGCTCGAAGGGATAGAGGTCTACGATGACGAGGTCGATCTCGGGAATCTCATACTGAGCCATCTGCTGCTGATCGCCTTCCAGTTCGCGACGACCGAGGATACCACCGAATACCTTGGGGTGAAGGGTCTTCACGCGACCACCCAGGATGCTGGGATAGCTGGTCACGTCCTCTACCTTCTGGCAAGGGATGCCAAGTGACTCGATGAAGGCCTGGGTGCCACCGGTTGACAACAGCTCTACGCCCTCAGCGTGGAGCTTGCGCAAGATCTCGTCCAGTCCGTCCTTGTGGAATACGCTGACCAACGCTCTCTTTATTTTTCTTGTTTCTGCCATAATTGTATGCTTGTTTAATGATTGATAATTGCCGTTTCACAGGTCCCCTTCAAAGGGGCGCATATTTGAGGTTGCAAAAATACACAAAAATCCCGAATGTGTGTGGTGTATCTCCCTATTATTTTATAAATAAGGAAAAAAATTGATTTAGCGCAATCGTCATGGCTCTCGAAATGCAATTCCTCGGGCATTTACTGTACAAAAAGAGCAGGCTTCGACCCAATGACGAAGCCTGCTTGATGATATATGCTTGAGTAAAATCTATATCCTACTCAGCACTTTCTTTCTTGATGAACTGACCTACCAGCTCGATGGTATCCTTGTAGCTGGTCTTGTAGGCCAGGATGGTGATCTTGTCACCCTCCTTTACGCCCGTAGCTGCAAAGTTCTTGGTCTTGCCATTCAAAGCATCTGCTACACCATAGACGTAGATGGTGCCGGTCTCGTCCTGCAGACCGAAATTGCCATATTGCTCAAGGTCAAACTTGGCACTTGCCTCCTCTGCGTGGCATACGGTACCGGTCACAAGGAAGTAGGTATCCTTGTCGTCGGGCAAAGCCTTCAGTTCGGCTACGGTCTTCACCTCGTGAGGCACTACAGATACGAGTGTGGCGTTCTTCATCTGAGGACTGTTGTTGTGTGAGGTCTTCACACTCTGCAGTACCACCTCGTCGCCTACCTTCAGGCCCAGCGACAGGAAGTTCTTGGTGTTGCCTTCAGCATCGAGCATACCGTAGACGTATACCTCACCTGTACCATCATTGATGTAGAGGTTGCCAAAGGTGGTGTTGGTGATACTGGTGATGATGCCGCGTACCTTGTACTGAGCCTCACCGTCCTCCTGGGCGTTGAACTGAGCGCAGTTGACATCCTGGATGGCACCCTCCTGAGAGACGGTGATCTTGGCGTCGGTCGAGTTCTTCTCCTTCTTGGATGAAACGATGACGGTGGCAGCACGTGCAGCACCGGTGTTGGGGGCTACGGATAGGGTGACGATGGCTGTGTCGGCGGGAGCTTTCTCCAGTTTGGTGGGAACGCCTGCCACATAGTTCATGCTCTTCAGATTTACCCAAGGACAATCCTCAGGGATATTCAGGAAGATACCGCTGCCCTTGTATGCTACCTTAAAGGTTGCCTCGCCGCCTTCTTTTGCTACGCTCTTGGGCTCCTCGGTAACCTTCAGCAGGGCCTTCTCTATCTTCAGTACGGTGACGTCTACCAACTCTACGGTGGTACCGTAGGTGGTCTTGGGACCCTGTACGGTGACTACGTCGCCTACCTCGATGCCGAGGCTGGTGAAGTTCTTGGTGGCACCATCAGCATCGAGTGTACCATAGATGTATACCTCACCGGTACCATCATTCAGGTACCAGTTGCCGTATGTGGTATTGGCGATGGATGTTACCGTACCGGAAGCGATGTAGGTCTTGCCATCAGCTCCGGCGATGACCTCGGCACAGGTTGCTTTGGAAGCATCCATCGAACCCTGACGCACGTTGACGAACTGAGTCTTCTCGCCACAACGAATCATCACTTCGGCTTCACGACCGTACTCACAACTCTTGGCAGAGAACTCGACCTTGGTCTCGCCAGTCTCTCCGCTTACCTGGGAAGCAGTCAGCCAGTCGGGAAGAACGGTCATCTCATTGAGATGGTCGTTTTTGGTATAAACGGCATTCTTATAATAGTGAGGCATGAACTCCCAGGCCTGGTCGGCCTTGAGGGTTACAACGACCTTACCACCACCAGCAGGGATCGAAACGAAAGTCTGATCCACAGAGATCTCGTCGAGAGAGCCTACGATGGCATCTTCAGAGCAACCGGTCATGAAGAGGATGCTCAGTAAAAGTCCAAAGAAATATTTGAGTTTCATAATCTTATGACTGTACAATATTAGTTAAACATATACTTCAAACCTACTGACATGTACCAGCACTGGCCAATGGCATGGTTGAGGCCGAAAGTCTCGATCTTGCCGTCCACAGCCTTGGGGGTAGAGAATACGGGGTGGCCGTCGGCATCGGTCTTCTCGTACTTCAGGATGCGACCTGAGTTGAGCTTGGCATTCATGTACTTGCTTACGCCCCAGCTGTTGCAGAAGAGGTTCATGAGGTTCTTGATGTCGAAGCCCAGCTGCAGGGTGTTCATCTGCTTGCCAGCCTTCACCTTGAAGTTGTGCTTGTAGCTCACGTCTACACGGTGTACCCAAGGACTGTATACGCTGTAAGCCTCGGCATACTCACCCTGATGCTTGCTCAGGTAGCTGCTGTTGTGTACGTAGTCCATGAAGCGCTGCTGGTCATCGTTGCTTACGAAACGGAACTCGCCATCGGCCACCTGCTTGTCTGTAGGAATATAGAGAGCATCGTAGTTGTAACCATCGCCATTCATATCGTTGGCCATCATGTAAGAGTAGTTGTAACCGCCGCGCCAGGTCTCATAGATCAGGCTGTAGTGGTTGTTGGACTTGTCATGGCCGTTGATGCTTGCGATGAAGCGGTCGGGCTCCACGTTGATAGCGTTGTGCAGCTTGATGTTGTTGGGACCATTGACGGTGGGAACGTATGTGAAGGCAGACTCAGCAGCCGAACCGGGCAGTGAGGTCAGTTCCTTGGCACCCGTGTGAGTGTAGGCTGCAAAGAGGTCGATGAACTTGCAGGGGCTTGCATTCATGTTCAGAGTGAATGAATAGTTGTAGCCCTTGCTGGTATTCTCCAGCACGAATGCCTTGTTTGTGGTGCGGAAGTTAGAGGGGAAGATGGGACGTGCATCAGCACCGTTCCAGCGAGTGAAGCCCTCTACGTCCATCATGCTCCAGTCTGAGATGGTAGCCTTGTGGATATCCTTGTTGAAAGTACCCTCGGCAGTGATGGTCATGGGGAAGCTTACGGGCAAGGTATACTCGATGGCCAGTGAGTTCTTCCATATCATGGGCATCTTGAACTTGGGATCTACGGCAGAGATAGAGCTGGGTGCAGCACCCTTCTCGGGAGTGATGTCAGAGGGGTAGCCCATGCCGATCAGCTTCTGCTGAAGAGCTTCTATGGTAGCCTTGCCGTTGGCATCCACAGCCAGACCATAGCCATTGTTGTTGGCTGCGTTGAACTGCTGCAGGATAGAGTTTACGCTTGTGTAGCCCATGTCCTGTACAGACTGAGGCAGGTTGGCATCCTTGATAGAGGGACCGATCTGAGCCTGATACTGTACCATACCGCCATTGGTGGGCATGTTGGTGAAGAATACCATAGGCAGACGGCCTGCGAAGATACCAGAACCACCGCGTACTTTCAAGGTCTTATTGCCCAGTACGTCCCAGTTGAAGCCCACACGAGGCTGAGCGATGATCTGGGTTGAAGGCCATTTGCCGGTATCGATGTGGCGACCGTTGTAGTCGAGAGCCAGAATGGCATTGTTGGTCATGAGGTCCTTGTTGTTGAACATCAAAGACTCCAGACGGATACCATAGTTCAGGTTGAAGCGGTCGTTTACGGTCCATTCGTCCTGCAAGTAGAGACCTACCTTATTGTAACGTACGCGAGCAGCAGGTGACTTCTCACCACCGTAGCCATAAGTGAGGCAGACAACCTCGGGGGTGTTGCCGTTCAGGAAGTCGTTGACGCTACGATAGCGGTAGTAGCCAGTACCGTTGCGCATGTATTGGTTGTCGTCCATCTGGTACTCATAGGTGAGTCCTCCAAAGATCTTGTGGTTGCCCAGGTACCAGGTCAACTCATCCTTGACGGTGGCGTTGGTGGTGTGGACGGCATTGTTCCAGGTGAAGAGCTCGTAGCCGAGAGACATGTACTGGGTGTTCGTGTTCGTGCCATCCTGGATGTCAATGAAGGGGAACTCGTCAGAGTTGGAACCACGTACGTCGTCCTTCTTGGTGAAGGTGGCCAGGAACTGGTTGTTGAGGTTGTTGTTGATGCGGCTGTTCAGGTCGAGAGATACACCGTGGACGAGGTTGTCCATAGAGTACATAGAGTTGGCGAAAGCCATGGAGTAGAGCGAGGTACGATTGAATGCAGAGCGTACACCGCCATCCATGGATGAGGCATTGGGGCCGATCCAGTTGGTGTTGCTGGTGTAGTTGTAGCGCAGAGCCAGATGGTTCTTGTCGTTGATGTTCCAGTCGATGCGAGCAAGCAGTTTGCTGTTCTTCTCATCGGCGGGGAAGTCGGTGTAGGAACCGGTGTTGTAGCCATACTTGCTCATGGCAAAGTCCTGAACCTTCTGCATATCCTCGATGGTGGTGTATGCGAGGCCGGCAGTCTCGTTGCCCACACCGTTCTCTGATGCACGCCAGGTTACGGCCTGGTTGGGCGACTTGGCGAACTCACCGTTGACGAAGAAGAACAGTTTGTTCTTGAGGATAGGACCGCCCAAGGTGAAGCCGTAGGTAGTCTTGCGATCCTTTTGGCGGGCGATAGGAAGTTGCTCTCCGTCGATGGCATCACCGCGCATGTTCTCATTCTGATGATAAACGTAGGCACTACCCTTGAAGGTGTTGGTACCCGACTTGGTGATAGCGTTGATACCACCGCCGATGAAGCCGCTCTGGCGAACGTCCATGGGAGCGATGACTACCTGCATCTCCTCGATAGCCTCGATGGAGATGGGGTTGCCACCACCGGGCAGACCGTCGCTCAGACCGAAGTCGTTGTTGAAGTTACCACCGTCTACGGTGAAGTTGGCTGTACGGCCATCCTGACCCATGAAAGTCATGCCGTTGCCTCCGTAGGGAGAGAGGCGAGTAAACTCAGTGATGCTACGACCGACGGTAGGCATGTTGGCCATCTGCTCACCACTGATGTTGGTGACAGCACCGGTCTTCTGACCGGCAAACTTACTCTTGCTACCAGTCACCACGATGTCCTGCAACTCTTGGCTGCTCTCCTTCAGGTTGAAGTTCTGGCGGTAGGTCTCTCCCAAGGTGAGGGTGATACCATTCACGCTCTTGGGCTCAAAGCCAATGTAAGACACTTTGATCTCATAAGGACCACCGACGCGCATACCATTGATGGCATACTGACCCTTGGCGTTGGTCACGGCTACATAGCGTGTACCGGAAGGCGTGTGGGTAGCCTCTACGCGTGCACCGATCAGTTCCTCAGAGCCGTCGGTGATCTTACCGCTCAGGCCAGAGGTGGTGATCTGTGCCATGGCCGATGATGCTACAAACATCATCAGCGCAAAAAGCAAATGCAATTTTTTCTGCATAAAGTTGATTTTTGGTTAATGAATATATGTTTCTTGTTTTCTTTCGATTTACCTGTATATCTCATTGAGTATCCTGGCCAGTCGGAGGCCACCTCTGAGGAACTGCTGTTCCACTACGGGTGTCCACTCGGCCACATAGTCATAGCTGATCTTGGTGTTCTCCGGAGTGGCATCGTACACACGGGTGGCGATGGCCAGGGTCTCTTTGGCCCAGTCATCGAAGTTGCCTTTCAGTATCTCCTCCTGCTCTTGCTTTGTGGTGCGGTCTATCTGCTCCGTCCACTCGTCATAGGTCCAGTGGTGTCCTTTCTCCACGAGGTCCTCGTCCCACACGTGGTGCAGGTTGGTGCGCTCCTTGAAGAAGTCCACGTAAATCCGGTTGCCTCCCAGATCGCTCAGGTGTCCGAGGTGCATGGGCTGGTGCAAGTCGCCCATCAGGTGAACCACCATCTTCAGTGCCAGCGCTTCCTCTTCGTGGCTCAGGCGGTGAGATTTCAGTTTGGCCACCTGCTCTGTGAGTGCAGTCACCACGTCACCGGTCTCCAGGGGGACTACCTCTTCATACGCCTGTCCGGCATCGATGTTCTTGTAGTGCCAAGTGGATGCGTAGGCATACTCAGGCTGGTGACTGGCATTGTCGAGCCAGTTGCTCCAGTAGATGATGCTTTTGCCGTCAAGGACTTGGGAAATTTTCTCCTGCACCTTCTTGGTGAGGTGCTTTTCTGCAATCTTGCAAGTGGTGTCGTGACCCACCTGCCCCCATGCCAGGCAACGAACCGCAACAAAAGTTGCTGCCAGCATGGATAAAAGAAGTTTTTTGTACATAAAAGTATGTGCGCGCTGTTACGGACTGCAAAGTAACAAAAGTTTTCGCACATGGCTAAACGATTCTTTATATTTTTTAATACAATTAAAACATTTCTTGCTTTATGGTGTGCTGCGTTCGTTTTTCTGCATGTTATATCGCATCGCTCTTGCCCTATTCTCGCAGATTATTCCCCATGGTCCGGATTGGGGTGCATGCTATTTTTTTGAAAAAAATGGGCAACACTCTACCAAAGAGGTGTATATTGCAGAATATCAGTTAAATACACAGGTAGAGTCAATCCTCAAGTCTCTACCAACACTCTACCAAGACTCTACCAACACTCTACCTACTTTTCATTTTGTAGGACGATCGTTTCAATGCAAAACAGAATGCCTCCTGGTAGAGTCTTGGTAGAGTGTTGGTAGAGTGTTGGTAGAGTGTTTGACGTAGACTCTACCTTGTTAACATTGTGAATCTGAGGTGGTTGTGTATGTTTGGTAGAGTGTTTGCATTTTTTTGAAAAAACTCTAATGAGCCACCGCGAAAGGCAGAGCCATGACCTGCTTCATGCATGCGCCTGGCTTGACCGATGCATGCGCCTGACTTGACCGATGCATGCGCATGACCGAGGCAATGCACCTGCATGGCATGCAAGGAGCGATGCAAGAGGGGAAGTTGGCTTATGGAGGTGCAAAATGGGTGCTAAAACAAACTTGAGTTTACAAATCATGCCACTATATAGAGAAAAATGTCACCGAATCGTGGTTTGTATTGAAAAAATGATTATCTTTGTGCCATAAAACGGACAAATAGTAAACTAAAGACAATTATGAGTAAGATTAAGGTAGCAATCGTGGGCTATGGCAACATTGGCCGTTACACCCTGCAGGCTTTGCAGGCAGCCCCCGATATGGAGATTGTAGGTGTGGTACGTCGCAATGGTGCAGAAAACCGTCCTGCTGAGTTGGCAGACTATGCCGTAGTGAAGGATATCAAGGAGTTGGGTAAGGTGGATGTAGCCATCCTCGCCACTCCCACCCGCAGCGTAGAGAAGTATGCGCTCGAGATGCTGGCTCTGGGTATCAATACCGTGGACAGCTTCGACATCCACGGACAGATCTGTGACCTCCGCCGCTCGCTCGATGCAGCAGCCAAGAAGGCAGGTGCAGTGAGCATCATCTCTGCCGGCTGGGATCCCGGAAGCGACTCTGTAGTGCGCACCCTGATGGAGAGCCTTGCTCCCAAGGGTATCAGTTATACCAATTTCGGCCCCGGCCGCTCTATGGGTCACAGCGTATGTGTACGCTCCAAGGAAGGTGTGAAGGATGCGCTCTCCATGACCATCCCCTGCGGTGAGGGTATCCATCGCCGTATGGTATATGTAGAGTTGGAGGAAGGTGCGGACCTCGAGAAGGTGACTGCCGACATCAAGGCCGATCCTTACTTTGCAAGCGACGAGACCCATGTATATCAGGTGGACAGTGTAGATGCACTCAACGATGTGGGCCATGGTGTCAACCTCGTACGTAAGGGTGTAAGTGGACAGACCCACAACCAGCTCTTCGAGTTCAACATGTAGATCAACAATCCCGCGCTGACCGCTCAGGTACTTGTCAATGTGGCTCGCGCCTCTATGAAGCAGCAGCCCGGAGCGTACACCATGATTGAGATCCCCGTCATCGACTATCTCCCCGGTGACCGTGAGGATATCATCCGCCATTTGGTATAATCGACAGAATTCCCTCCTGCGGAATCATATATATGGAGTGGGTGATGAGCAAGATGCTCGTCACCCACTTTTTTGTGCGATAACGCATAGAACTTGCAGGAAGTCAAGTCTATTTCCGGATTTTTCTTACCCTCAGGCTACCATCCGACATCAGGCACTTCTCTATGCAGATGCCCTGTGGGGACTCCATCTGCTGGCCCTGGAGGTTGTAGTACGAGCGCTCCACCACCTTGCCTCCCATGCTGGGCGTTGCGATGAGGTCTTCGATGTCCTGAGGATTGAAGTCCAGGACAAAGGGAGCCAAGCGTGAGCCCAGTACCGTCTGAGGTTGGAAGGTGAACTGGGTCTTGGATGTAAAGGTATTTCCATCCGTATCTAAAAGTCTGAATGTCAATGAGTCTGGCTGTTCTCCATGTATATTGAAGAGCAACTGTTCGCCGTCCCATCGACCTACGCCACGACATTCTTCGCCCGCAAAAGCACCTACGAGGAGCGGGGTGGCCATGTCGGTCTTGTCGGTCTGCAAGGTAGCGATGAGGCTCTCCACATGAGGATAGGCATGGATGTCGTAGGTCCATACCTCCGATTCGCGAGCCTGAGCGGCACGATACTGGCGGGGAGCGGCATTGCTCTCGCTCAGCGCGTTCCAGTAGAGCCTATTGTCACGCTGGCTTTTGTAAAGGTAGCCCTGGCCTGGCTGCACGGAGGTAAGCGTGCCTTCCCATTGGCCGTCTTCAAAGGTGGCTATCTCGTCGAGGCCCACGATGACGTCGCCCTCAGAGGGACTGAATTGAGCCAATGCAGACTGCAGGGTGGTGGCATGGAAGAGAGGACATCCTATCCAGTTCCATCCCTTGCTTATGGCGACTGGTGTGGATGAGAATGCAAAGAGAGGGCCACGGAGAGTCACCTGGGTGGGGGAGGTACAACTGAGTTTGTAGCCCAGTCCGGCCTCCATGCCATCAAGGCCACCGGTCCACTCACCCGACTCAGGGTCTTTCTTGTAAGCGCTTTTCTGTCCCACTATCTCTTGCGCAACTGAGGTGAAACGCGAGATGTGCACGTCGCTTGCCAGGTTGTGGCTGGTCCAGTTCCATCCTTGAGCCAGATCGATGGTGATGTGGATGAGACCGTCGTCCCATTGAGAGGGCAGGTCCTGTGTATAGTCGTAGAAGCCCATGAGGTTGCGACTGCCGATGGTGGGCCTGGTCATCAGCGTGGAGAAATTGCTTCCGTCAGGATAGCGGCCGAAGGTTTGCCAACGCGGTTGTTCCATGTAGTCCAGGCGGTCGTTCCATCGCCCGTACTGGTCCTGGATGCTTACGGATGCTCCGTCGGCATTGTCAAGTTTGAAGGGAGCGTGCAACTGGCTGACGGGCTCCAACTGGTCGCACCAGACTACGAGTGTACCATGGGGAGGTATGACGGTGCTGGCATCCTCATGCCCCATGTTGGTGATCTGCCATTTCTGTGGCTTCTTGGCCTTGTCGCTAAGGTACATGCCGGCCACGTCGATCTCCTGGTCTGTGGTGTTGTATAGCTCCACCCAGTCGTTGCGTTTGCCCAGGTCGTTGATGTAGATGTCGTTGGCTGCCGACACCTCGTTGATGCGAATCGGTGTGATGCCGTCTGCCAGAAGTTGCTCTGGGTCGGTGATGGGGCTGTAGTGTGCCGTGATGATGTACGAACCGGTAGGTACGGCCTCTGTCAGGTTGAACGACTCGCTGGTGAGTGTGCCGTTCTCGCTGTTGGTCTCGTAGGTGAGGTGCAAGAGTTGTGCATCCCAGAAGATGTCGCTACTGGTGAGTGAGGTGTTGTGTACCTCGACTGCCAGTAGGTTGGTTCCCAAGGTCAGATCTGCAGGGTCGATAGTAAAGACACCCGTATCGGGCTGGTCGCCAGCCCAGTCGTTGGTGACGTAGTCGTAGTCGCATCCTGCTGGGCAGCGAAATCCGTTAATGTCCTTTCCATTGATATAGAAGCGGAATCCATCGTCCACCTTATAGTGCAACTCATAGACATCGTCTCCTGAGGGAAGTTCGTCGATATCAAACTTATAGCGGAAATAGTAGGTGGGGCGCTTGTTGTTGCTGTCGCCTCCATAGCTGAGCTGGGTGACGGTCTTGTTGGCGATGTTGCTGCCCGACTTGCCATAGCCCAGGGGCGCCCGTCCCGACTTCCAGCCTTGCGAACTGCTGTCGAAATCCAATCCTTGCCATCCCCTGCCGTCCATGGAACCTTGGTCGTAGTACTCCCAGCTGGCCCCGTAGGGGATGATGTCGGTGGATGATGTCGGGATGCCCTTGTCGCTGCCTGCAAATGTCCAGCTGTCGAAGGTGTAGCCGGCTGGTGCCTGGGCGGTGAGTTGTATCTGCTGGTCTATGGGGTAGAGGAAGCCCTGAAATTTTCCCGTAGGGATGATTTGTCCATTCAGCATGAGTTGTGCCTCGGGGATGTTGCTGGCTATCTCTGCAAAATACGGTTGGGGAAGACTGAGCACGCTTTGCATGTTGGTCATGCGCGACCCGTTGTGCATGCTGCGAGCCTTCTTGGCAACATCGGTGTTGGAACTGTTTCCCTCGAAGTTGAGTGCCTTGTTCGTACGGTTGTATATCTCTTGCACGATTTCTTCACAGCGCTCTGGGTCGAAGAGACTTCCGTCGACTAGGCAGAAGGCATCGACAAATTTTTTCTTGAAGGGTGGATAAGACATAAGGTAGCGGAAGAGGTCGTCCACGTTGGCTCCGTAGTTGCCGTTCATGACGCTCTGGAGCATGTGGTCGCTGCTAAACGAAGAATCCTGGTCGAAGAGCACAAAGCGATATTTTCCCCCATCGCTACGTGATCGATAGGCCTTTATGTTGTTGACGTTGGTGATCCAGTCGCTGGGGCCCAGGTAGAGGCCATAGGCCATGAAATTGGCGAACTCGTCTATGCAGAGACGGTCGCACACCTGCTGGTAGGTGGCCTCGCTCTGGTCCTTGGAAAGTTGCAAGCCAAGATTGACCAGTTCCTTCCAGGCATCCTCCGTACCTACCATCATGCGTATGCCGCCACCTAGCTCAAACTGGTCCATGTCGTCGGTGTCTATACCCCAGTTGCTGTAGCCATAGTGTCGGTTGTTGCTCTCGCGGATGTTGAACATACCCAGGTACTGGCCATTGAGAAAGATATGAGCCGGTTGGCAGTCCTGTGCGTCGATGTCGAAGTCCGAGCGTATGGCTATCTGACTGACGGATGTATCGATAACTCGGGCATAGGTGTCGTTGCCACCGTTGCGCACTTGCCACACCTTATATTTATTGTACGGTTTGTGTGGGAAGACTGGATAGTCAAGCACGTTGATACCCTCATACTCCTTGTCGGTCTTGAGTCGGAAGCTGGGCTTGGCCTCCCAGTAGCGACCATCAGTGGTGTTGCCTCCGTAGGCACGCGTCCATCCACCGCATATCTCCAGGTCCACCTCTTGGTTGATGTAAGTGATGAAAGATGTCGTCCCGTCTGTGTTCTGCTCCGGGACCATATACTCCATGTTGACCGGACGCTCCCAGTCCATGTTCCAGTTTTTGGGTTCGCTCTGTCCCTTGCCGCTGATGCCGTTGGTACCTGTGCAGTAGACGCCTATGGTGTTGTCGAAGAGATTGTCGGGATGAGTAGAGACGGAGAGTACGGGAAGGTAGTAGTCGTGATTTTTGAAGATAAACGAGCGGGTGACTACCGGGCTTGGCAAAAAGCCATCCTGAAATGTGGCAAAGCGGAGTACGGTGGTCTGCTCAATAGTGAGATAGGTGAAACGGTCGCTGGAGCACACACCATTGGTCAGGGACGGCGTGCTTCCGTCGGTAGTGTAGGCCAGTGTGGCTCCATCGGGGATGGTCACGGTGAGACTTACTTTTTTGCCTTGTTCGAAGACTCCTCCGTCTTGGTTGAGTTGGGGCATGGGCAGGCGCTCCGTGGCAAAAAGACTGGTTGCATTGGATGATCCCGGGGTGGGTTGGCCGGTGGTGCCCCATGTCTTACCGCCATCCTCTGTTCGGGCATACGAACAGCGAGGGATACCGGCAGGATACTCCACCTTGCAGATCTGACTCCCTTGGCTGTCGAAAAGGTAGATGGCTCCACCCTCTACGTTGGGCTTGAAGCGCACTTGCTGGTCGGACTGGCCTCCATAGTTGCCGTCAGCTTGGTTGTGATCAAACCAGAGGCATCGGAATGCCCCGGCTTTGAGGTTGGCCACGCTGCCAGGTATCTTGAATTTCTTGGGATTCTCCTTGTCGTCGGTGACGTAGAGGCCGGCAAGTTTGATGACCTGAGTACCCGTGTTGTGGAGTTCTATCCATGCGCCATAATTGTTGGACGGATCGATGTAAAGGTCTGTATTGCAAACTTGTATCTCGTTGATTATTAGGTTGTCGTAGATGCTTTGGGCCGAAATGCCTTGGGCCACTAAAAGCAACAAAAGTATCGCGATGAGCTTTTTCATGGAGAATATGGTGGTGGTATGGGGGCGACCCTCGAGAGGAACCGCAGGAATGCTTTTTGCAAAATTACAAATAAAATCGGACGTTACCAATCAAAAGATAAAAAAACAAAGCAAAGCTTTGCCGTTTCAAATAAAAACAATAACTTTGTGCCACGCTGAACGTTATCTTTTGGCCTGAATTGCAATGAAGGAATGCTCTACTCTGTCCAATAGCTTGATCCTGGGTACTCTTATGGTTCCCATGGCCTTGTGCGCCAAGAGTGCCAAGCCCAATATCATCTTTGTCTTGTGCGACGATATGGGGTGGGGCGACTTGGCTTGCTATGGACAGAAATATATCAATACCCCCAATATTGACCGTTTGGCCAGTCAGGGTATGCAGTTCATGCAGGCTTACAGCGGCAGTCCTGTAAGTGCGCCCAGTCGAGCTTCGCTGATGACTGGGCAGCATACCGGCCATTGCGAGATACGTGGCAACAAGGAGTACTGGCGAGGTACGGAGCAGCAAGACATGTATGGCAAGAACTGGGACTATGCCGTCGTGGGACAGCATCCGCTGGACTCGGCTCACGTGGTCCTGCCTGAAATTATGAAAGCCAATGGCTACAACACGGCACAGTTCGGCAAGTGGGCCGGTGGCTATGAGGGAAGTTACAGCACACCCGATAAGCGTGGCGTGGATGAGTTCTACGGTCCCCTCTGTCAGTTCCAGGCTCATGCCTATTATCCCAATTTCCTGAACAAGTACAGCCGCAACGATGGCGACACGGGTGTGACGCGCGAGGTATTGGAGGAGAATATCCGGCATGACTTCTTCGGTGCAGATTACTTCCGTCGTCCTCAGTACTCGGCCGATATGATACACCGTAAGGCGCTGGAGTGGATAGACCGGCAGTCGAAGGACACGCCTTTCTATGGCCTCTTTACCTATACCCTGCCTCATGCCGAACTGGTGCAACCAGAGGATAGCATCCTCAACTACTACAAAAAGAAGTTCCAGGAAGACAAGCGCTTTGGTGGCAACCAAGGCAGTTGGTACCACGCCATCGACCATGTGCATGCCGAATTTGCAGGTATGATCACCCGACTGGATGCCTACGTAGGCGAGATCATGGCGAAGCTTGAAGAGAAGGGCTTGGCTGAGAATACCATCCTTATATTCTCTTCGGACAACGGACCTCATGAGGAGGGTGGAGCCGATCCTACCTTCTTCAATCGAGACGGTGTGCTGAAAGGCCTGAAACGTAGTTGCCACGAGGGTGGCATACGTGTGCCTTTCATTGTGCGCTGGCCCGGTAAGGTCAAGGCTGGCGTGAAGACCGACCAACCCATTGCCTTCTGGGACATCATGCCCACCTTCTGCGACATCATCGGCGAGAAGAAATATGTGGAGAAGTACCGCAATCCTCGCCTCGGTACGGCCGATCATTTCGACGGCATCTCTTTCCTGCCCACTCTGCAAGGCAAGGCCAAGAAGCAGGTTCAGCACGACCATCTGTACTGGGAGTTCAACGAGACCGACCAGATAGCCGTTCGCCGTGGCGACTGGAAGCTCATCGTAAAGTCTGGCAAACCAGAACTCTACAACCTGGCCAGCGACATACACGAGGACAGGAACGTGGCTGCGGAGCATCCCGATGTGGTAGACAACCTCATCCGCATCGTCTACCGCGAACACCGCGACAATGACAACTTCAAGGTGACGCTGCCGCCAAAGCCTGCGTTTGCAGCAAGCGGCGTAAAATTTGTCGAACCTCATCGCAGCCATGTGATCGAGGAGTACGGCATAGCGATAAGACAATAAACTGAGAGAACAAGACTGTAAGATATTAAACTGAGAGTAATAATAACAACCATACAAGTAGAATGACCCTCCCACAAACCATTCTACTCTCCCCCTTTAGGGGGAGCGGGGAGGGGGTCCATTATGACACTGATTAAATCTATTTCCGGTATTCGTGGTACCATCGGCGGAAAGGCTGGTGATACCCTCAATCCACTTGACATTGTGAAGTTTACTTCGGCATACGCCACCCTCATCCGTCGCACCACCAAGGTGACGTCGAACAAGATCGTGGTAGGTCGCGATGCCCGTATCTCGGGCGAGATGGTGAAGAATGTGGTTTGCGGTACGCTGATGGGCATGGGCTTTGATGTAGTGAACATCGGTCTTGCCTCAACTCCTACCACAGAGGTAGCTGTGACCATGGAAGGTGCTTGCGGCGGTATCATCCTGACTGCCAGCCATAACCCCCGTATGTGGAACGCCCTGAAGTTGTTGAACGAGAAGGGTGAGTTCCTGAATGCCGTGGAGGGCAACGAAGTGCTGCGCATCGCAGAGGCTGAGGACTTCGAGTATGCCGACGTAGACCACTTGGGCAAGTACATCGAGGACAACAGTTACGACCAGAAGCATATCGACATGGTGCTGGGACTGGACCTCGTGGACGTGGACGCAGTGAAGCAGGCAAAGTTCAAGGTGGCCTTCGATGCAGTCAATTCCGTGGGCGGCATCATCCTGCCCAAGCTCTTCGATCAATTGGGTGTGGAGTACACCGGCATGTTTACCGAGCCCACCGGTGATTTCCAACACAATCCCGAACCTCTGGAGAAGAACCTGGGCGATATCAAGGCGCTGATGCAGAAGGGTGGTCACGATATAGGTTTCGTGGTTGATCCCGACGTAGATCGTCTGGCGCTGTTTTGCGAGGACGGTACAATGTATGGCGAAGAGTACACTTTGGTAACCGTAGCCGACTATATCCTGCAGCATACTCCCGGCAACACCGTCAGCAACCTCTCTTCTACCCGTGCCCTGCGCGACGTAACGAACAAGTACGAAGGTTGCAAGTACACTGCAGCTGCCGTTGGCGAGGTCAACGTCGTAACCAAGATGCGTGAGACTGGTGCCGTCATCGGCGGCGAGGGCAATGGCGGAGTCATCTATCCCGCTGCCCACAGTGGCCGTGATGCCCTGGTAGGTATCGCCCTCATCCTGACCTATCTGGCCAAGAAGCAGATGAAGACGAGCGAGCTCCGTGCCACCTATCCTCCCTACTTCATTGCCAAGAACCGCATCGACCTGACACCCGAAACCAATGTCGATCTCATCTTGCAAAAGGTGAAGGAGATGTATAAGGATGAAGAGGTAAACGACATCGATGGCGTGAAGATAGACTTCCCCGACAAGTGGGTACACCTGCGCAAGTCCAACACCGAGCCCATTATCCGCGTCTACTCGGAGGCAAGCACCATGGAGGCTGCCGATGAGATAGGCAAGAAGGTGATGGATGTCGTGTATAGCTTAGTATAATAAATTAAGAGTGACAATTGACAGTGTTAACACAAATTGTAAACGGTAAGATACTCACTCCACAAGGATGGCTGAAGAATGGTTCGGTCATCCTGCGTGACAACAAGATCCTCGAGGTGACCAACTGTGACTTGGCCATCATTGGAGCCAACCTGGTCGATGCCCGTGGTATGTATGTCGTGCCAGGATGCATAGAGATGCATGTACATGGTGGTGGAGGTCGTGATTTCCAGGAAGGTACGGTAGATGCTTTCCGTGTAGCTGTAGATGCGCATCTGAAGCATGGTACTACGGGTATTTTCCCCACGCTCTCCAGCAGTACTGTCCCCATGATAGAGAAGGCGGTGAGAACGTGTGAGCAACTCATGTGCGAACCGGGTAGTCCCATCTTGGGTTTGCATCTGGAAGGACACTATCTCAATCCGAAGAGAGCAGGGGCACAGATGCCTGAATGGATCAAGAATCCCGATCCCAACGAGTACATACCCATTGTGGAGAATTCTCCCTGCCTGAAACGCTGGGATGCTGCTCCTGAGATGCCTGGTGCCATACAGTTTGGTCGCTATTGTGCCGAGAAGGGCATCCTTCCCAGTATTGCTCATACGGCAGCGGAGTATGAGGATGTGCTGGCCGGCTTCAAGGCAGGTTTTACACACGTCACACACTTCTACAATGCCATGCCTGGATTCCACAACAAGCGCGAGTACAAGTATGAGGGAACGGTAGAGAGTGTGTATCTCATAGACGATATGACGGTAGAATGTGTGGCTGATGGCATACACGTACCGCCCACCATCCTCAGGATGTGCTATAAGATAAAAGGTGTGGAGCGAATGGCTCTCATCACGGATGCCTTGGCTGTGGCTGCTGCGGAAGGCAGTGCTCATGCCTTTGATGACCGTGTTGTCATCGAAGACGGAGTGTGCAAGCTCTCTGACCGCAGTGCTCTGGCAGGGAGTATCGCCACCAGTGACCGTCTGATACGCACCGCTGTACAGATGGCAGATATTCCATTGGCAGATGCCGTGCGTATGTGCAGTGAGACTCCGGCTCGCATCATGAATGTGCTCGATCGCAAGGGCACACTTGAGCATGGCAAGGATGCCGATGTGCTCATACTCGATGAGAAACTCAATGTTCGCTGCGTCTGGGCTATGGGAGAAATCGTAGAGAATACGATGTTCTAATGACTTAAAACACCAATGAATAAGATTAAGAAATTCTGGAACTGGCTGATGCACAATGAGGCCTTGAAGAAGCGTCTCTATGTCATCATCTTCGAAAGCAATACACCTTTGGGCAAAACCTTCGATGTGGCATTGCTCTGGGCTATCGTGCTCAGCATCATACTGGTCATCGTGGAAAGTATGCAGGGACTGCCTACTCTGGCGAAGGATATATTTAGGGTAATGGAGTATGTATTTACGTTCTTCTTCACCTTGGAGTGGCTATGCCGTCTATACTGTGCTCAGGACCGACTGAAATATATCTTCAGTTTCTTTGGTATCGTGGACCTCCTGGCCACCTTGCCTTTGTATCTGGGTTGGTTCTTTAGCTCGGCTCGCTATCTTATGGTGATGCGAACCTTCCGCCTTATCAGGGTATTTCGAGTGTTCAAGTTGTTCAGCTTCTTGGAAGAGGGCGACAATCTGCTCCGTTCCCTGCGTATCAGTTTCCCCAAGATCATGGTGTTCTTCCTCTTTGTAGTGGTGATGGTGATCTCGCTGGGAACGTTGATGTATATGGTGGAGGGAACAGTACCCGACACGCCTTACACCGACATTCCCACAAGTATCTATTGGGCCATTGTCACCATGACCACCGTGGGCTATGGCGATATCGCACCTGTCACGCCCATAGGACGTTTTCTAAGCGCTTTGGTCATGCTGATGGGTTATACCATCATGGCTGTACCTACCGGTATCGTCAGTGCACAGTTTATCCATGACCATCAGAACCGTAGCGAAAAGGAAAAGCAATTCAATTGTCCCGAATGCGGTTGCCCCCTACCACAGAATGCCCATTATTGTCCCCATTGTGGTACTGAGCAGAAGGATACAGCCCAATAAGAAGACGTTTGCTTGTGTCTAATATAGCAAGAATGCCCCATCGCCAAGTTTGGTGATGGGGCATTCCTATGATAAGTTTAGCTCTTGCTGAGCCTTATATGCGTAGGGATAGGGATTAGAGGTTGTCCTTCTCGATGTCTTTGAAGTACTTGTAAGTACCATGCTTCAGTTCATCGGTAGCAGCCTCGTCGCAAACGATGATGGCATGTGGGTGCATCTGAAGAGCGCTGATGGTCCACTCCTGGCTTACACCTGCTTCGATGGCATGCTGAAGAGCACGAGCCTTGTTGTGTCCGTTGACCATGATCATCACCTCCTTGGCATCCATCACTGTGCCCACACCTACAGTAAGAGCCGTCTTGGGTACGAGGTTGACATCGTTGTCGAAGAAGCGGCTGTTGGCAATGATGGTGTCGGTGGTGAGGGTCTTCACGCGGGTGCGACTTGCCAGTGAAGAGAAAGGCTCGTTGAAGGCGATGTGTCCGTCGGGACCGATACCACCCATGAAGAGGTCGATGCCTCCTGCTGCCTCGATAGCAGCCTCATACTGTGCACACTCTGCAGCCAGGTCTGCAGCATTGCCGTTGAGGATGTGTACATTCTCCTTCTTGATGTCGATGTGGCTGAAGAAGTTGTTCCACATGAAGCTGTGATAGCTTTCGGGATGCTCTTCGGGAAGACCTACATACTCATCCATGTTGAAGGTGATGACATTTTGGAAGCTTACCTTGCCGGCCTTATTCAGTTCAACGAGTTTCTTGTACATGCCCAAAGGAGAACTTCCGGTGGGGCAACCCAGTTTGAAAGGCTTCTCAGGAGTTGGATTAGCCGCGTTGATCTTGCTGGCTACATACTCGGCTGCCCAGCGCGACAGCTCGTCGTAATTAGGTTCGATGATTACTCTCATGATGATGACTGTTTTTTAGTTTATGTTCTTTTTCCTTTTATAGGTGGCTTGGTTTCCTTCTGTGCCGTAGATGGTCTCTTTCAGTGTTTCCTCGCTAACCTTTACTGCATTCTTTGTAAGCTCCGGCACGTTGTAGCTCTTCAATAGGAGGATGTTGTGACGAGGATCTTCCTGTGGCAGGCAGAAAGCTTTGTGCGCTTTGCCATTCTTGTCGAAGTAGGCTATATGGGCCCGGGTGTAGTTGCCGTCCATCCTGCGACTGCTAAATACGATCCAGCGTCCGTTACTGCTCCATGTGTGGTAACTGTCGACATCCTCGCTGTTGGCATCCTTGAGGGCGTAGCACGTGTCGCATTGTAAGTCTTTTACCCAGAGATCGCTGCTCTTGTGCCAGATGTGGAACTGACCGTAGTCCCCCTGTGTGTAAAGGACATATCTGCCATCGGGACTGATGCGGGGTACGCTGATGCTCTTGCCTTGGGAGGTTGCATCTACGACCATCTCCGAGGGACCGAATGTGCGTGTATTCTCATCAAAGGGGATGCGCATGAGATCGTAGCGGAGGCTGTCCCAGTTGGATAGATACCATAGGCTTGCCAGACTGTCGGGCATCTCCTCTATGGGGGATGCATCGGCAGAGCAGTAATATAGCATCTTACCATCGGGAGACCAGCAAGGGAAGGTCTCCATCTGTCCCTTGGTACGGAAGATGTGGCTTACCTCATTCTTGTCGGCATCGTAGAAGAGCAGGTCGCTACCTTCGTCGATCACTTCGATCCTCTCTTGGTGATAGAGATGGAATGTCTGGCCCGTCTTGTTGGTAGAAAATGCAATCCAATTGTGCTTGGGATGCCAACTGGGATATACTCCGGAAGTGATGATGGTGCTATCTTTGATGATCACCTTTTCTGCCTTGTTGCCACGAACCACTATCGTACCTCCATGGTTGGCACGCACATGGAAAAGCATGTGGTCTGTGTCGTAATTCTGATAGTTGTGGCAGTTGATGCAGTGGTTGTCTTCGTTTTGGAAGGTTCGGTTGTTCTCGTAGATGGTGTGTACATCCCAGTTGGTGAGATTGCGCTGATAGAGGCCAAGCTGGCGGTAGAGCTCATAGCCCGGCTCGATGAGACGATAGGAAAGATAGGGGTCTATGTCCTCCTCGGCAACGGTAAGCGTGTGGGGCTGGTAGCTCACCCAACCGGTTTCATGCTCGGTGTAGATGGATATGGTGATTTTTCCGCCACGATTGTCCTGGAGCATTTGGCGCCATGCTATGGTGTCGAACTTTATGACCCCTTCGCCATTTCCCGTCACTATCGATGCACCTTTCTCTCCCTTCATTTCTACCACAAAGTCTTGCGCCAGACTATCCTTGACGAGGAAGTTGAGTGGAGCGATATTGGAAGGGATGATGACGTCCCGATAGTCAGGGTATATGTTGGCCTGTTCGCTGAGTGTCTGAAATGAAGAGGGCACGCTTGCCTTCTTCTGACAGCTACTCATGAGCATACCTATTAATATAATAATGTATAGAACCTTCTTCATGTGATTGCTATGAGGTAATCGGAACGATAGATGATACTTGTCCTATTAGTTGACTCCCGCACTTGAACTCTCTGTGGCATTCTTTTTCTTGGTAGCTTTCAGGTTGCCGAAGAAATAGTAGTAGGGATAGTAACCTTTGTACTTTGGGAAAAGGGCTCTGGCATGCAGGGCGCGGTTTTCCGAGGAGATCAGCGAGTCTGAGCCGGAAGGCGTGATGCCGATTTTGAGCAGTTCTGCTTTCTCATCCTCGGTTATGCCTGGTCTTGGTTGGATGTACTGCTGAGTCTCTGCGAGGAAACTTTGCAAGTCACCGCAATAGTAGTTGACGCCATTGAAGTGATTTAGGATCTCCGGTTGCTTGCCCGACATCAAGGCTAGCGCTTGTGATATGCAAGTGGGAGGCGTCTGACCTTCCAAGGCCTGGCTTCTCATAAGGAATTCCTGCATGGTCTTTGTGTATATGTTGACCATCATGCTGTTGTAGAGTGCATTGATGGAACGTCCTTCGTAAAGTGTAGCAGTATATCCTAAGAAAACGGGTTGGATAAAACGATTTTCGAAGTTGTCGCGAAGAGGTTCGGTGGAACGAACGACTGCAAACTCTGCATCTGCGTTGATCTTGTCGTTGTTGCGAAGCATTGCTTTGTATTTCTCTACAAAGTCTCCTTCAAAAGGCACTTTGTCGAGGATGGTGAGATACTTCTCTGCTACCTCCCATTCCCCCCTGAGAAGGGCGGTCTTGCAAAGCATCTTCAGGTTGCGCAAAGTGGGTCCTTCCATTGCCATATTCTCCATGGCATGGTGATAGGCCGTCTGGACCAATCCGGCATGGTAGTCGCACTCCATAAGATACATATTGAGCGCGTCGTGTCGGTTTCCGTTCATTCCTACTATGTAAAGAGAGTCGTAGTCCAGTCGGATGTTGAACATGCGGTCTGCTATCTGGCCCGTCTGAACAAGTGCTATCGCGTATTGAGCAGCAAAGGGGCGGTAGCTCTCCTCGGCGTTAGCTTCTGCTGTCTTGATGACCTCATCCCAGTCTTGTTCCATCACGGCCACCTGCATGTGAGCGATGGGACGGACGTAGGAACGGGACATATTTCCGTAGATCATGGGGGCGGCAAGGCCTACAACGACTATCACTGCAAATTGCAGTTGGTTTTGAGTGGATGTCTCATCTTTAGCGAGTCCGACCAGTGCAGGCATTGGTTTGCGTGTAAGCAAGCGAATGATAGCACCAAATGCTAACAAGAGGATAAAGACTGCAAGAGGAATGGCCATGGCGTAGCCTGTCTCAACCTCAAAATAATTATTGAGGCCTGCATAGGTAACAGTACCGGTGTAAGCTACCAATGGAGTCCATTGTAGCCATCTCCATCGTGAGGTGAGGCGCAAGATGTAGCCAAGGAGCCAGCAAGACATCGTAAGCATGAAGGCAAGTACGGCTCCACCGATCCATGGATATCGGAAGAGCATCAATAGCGCTCTGCCTATGGCCCAAAGCCAACCCTGTGGCTTGCATAGCTCATAGTTCATGAGCAGGCTGTCGAAAGCGAAAAAGCTATTCTCTCGCGCCATCCTGAAGACATCTCCCTGGCAACAGGAAGCCCAAAGCCATATGAGGACGAAGGCAAGGACGGGAATGGGAAGGAGCGGCAACTTCTTCTTTGAAGAGTTGTTTGATCGTTCAGTCTGCTTGCTGGACTTGGTAGCACCGGAATTGTTTCCGGTGCTCTTTGCTGCTATATGTGGTGTTTTCTTGCTCTTCACCGTGTCAATTGTTTTACTGGATGACAACCTTCTTTCCGTTGACAATGTAGAGACCACTGTGACCCTTCCCGGTGATTCTTCTACCACTTAGGTCATAGATGCCCGTCTGGGTACGAGTGGGCATCGTTTCTCCTGCCATTTCGTCTATGCCCGTTGCAGTAGCTGCGTCTTTAAGCTGGTTGTAGACGGTGTTGAGTGTAGTGAACAGGTCATAGTTGCTCAACGGAGTCGTTTCGCCCTTGACAGCTTCTTCCACCTCGGCACAGGTAGTCTTGGCAGAAACAATCAGATTCTTGTCAATGCCCTCATAACCGGCATTGGGCGTGATGGTGAGGTTGTAGGCGTAGAAGTAGAGGTAAGACAATGCAAACTCAGGGTAAGTGGTGGCAGCCGTACCATTGGTCTCCTCTACCCTAAATCTCCAGATGCGTGCGGGAGTGCTTGTGGTGATACCTGGACTGGTGTAGGTCTCCACCTTGGTTGCATCGGAAGGCAAGTTGGTCAACTCTGTGACGGTGGTAAGAGTAGAGGTGCTGGAACCTGCCATGACGGTGATGCGTGCGGGCTTCATCGTGTGCAGGCCGGGGGCAGTACGATAGTATATCTGCATGTTGTCCGTTTCGTTGCCTTCGCCCAAATCAAGCGTAATGAATCGCTTCGCCTTAACCGTGGCACCCGCGGTAGAGAAATAGGTGGAACTGCCACCGAGCAGGCTGCTTAGGCCATGTGATTCATCAGTACCTGCCGTGGCATTGGTGGACAGGTAGTAGGGAGCCGCCTTGTCGCCTGTCTGGACATCTGCCAACTTGGTACTCTGGCTGCTATAGTCACAAACGGTTTCTATCAGTTTCTCGGTGCTTGTCACCAGATTCTTTATGTCTGCATCTGTGTATTCCTCGATCTCGCTTATACGAACAATGTTCCACTTCGAACCCGCATCTGCACTCCAGACGGCAATGCTTCCGTAGGGATCGCAGTTGATGTAGAGATTTCCCTTGCTTACATTGTCGGTCTTTAGGTAGAAACTACCCGAACCTGCACTCTCCAGCGTGAAGGTGCTTGCTTCGCTCAGTTTGTCGGTGGTCACCGTCCAGTTGGCGATCTTGCTTTCGCTATTTACATTGGCTGCCAGGAGCTTACGGCTCTTGACATTCTGCAGATAGTAGCTACCCTTGTTGCTACTTGCCACGAAGGCCCATTGCTGCTGTGCCGACTTGGTGGTCGCTGTAGCCAGGGTGTTGTCACCAGACATGTAGCGGTTGGGTGAACGGTCACTTTGAATAGTGTACAAGCCCGTATTGTTCACCATCTGGACCTCCTCTTCGTTTTCCACACGAAGGCTCTCTCCGGTGATCTTTGCATACTGGCTCTGGTAGCTACCTTCCGTGCCTTCGTCCAGGATCTTCTGTCCCTCGTCTATCATCTTTTGCAGAGAAGCAGTCTGCTCGGGTGTATAATATCCCACTTTAGTGCCAGTCTCGTCGGAAAGTGCGATGATCTTCTTGGCGTTGGCAATAGCGCTGATCAGTGCCTCGCGGTATTGCTCGGCTCCTGTCTGGTTGACTGCGACAACTTCCGTTCCGTCCACGTTCATCACCTTGATGGTGAAAGGAACGGTTGATAGTGCTGCGGGTAAATTGAATTTCAGTTTGTTGGAACGGTATATGATATTGCCTTCGGCATCGTAAACCAGAATGCCGACGCCGCCTTCACCCTTCATCTCGATGGTCTGACCGGAAACGGTGTAGCTATATTCTCCTGCATTGTGGATGTTGCCTGACATATAGTCGGTGAAGTGACCCAATTCTCCATACTGGCTATGGAGGTAATTGATGTCGCGCATGGTGCCGGTATTGTCGGGACGGATATTGCCCTCTTTGGCCCAAATGTCGATACGCTCCACGAGTTTCAGACGGTCCTCGATAAACATGATGCTCTTATTCTCAGGCCAGCCCTTTGATTTCACCCATGCGATGGCCTCGTCGATATCCGCCTGCGTACAAGTGACAGTACGAGAGGTGTAGTCGCCAAACTCACCCTTGTCAACGGGGATGAAGAAACCCCATAGGCGGAAGTATTCGGTAAGATCCTCCTGAGCAGCCTCACAGGCTTTCTTGTAGAAGTGCAGCCATGAGGTCTTGGCCGTGGTGCCAAGGCGGATGGGATCACGGCGCAGATTGCTGAAGAGGGTAGGGTAGAAGTTCTGCTTGTAGCCTGCACGGTGGTAGTAAAGGTACAGGTTGTAGTACATACGCATGGTCATGCCGATGTCGCGCCATGAGAATACCACGTTGTCATAGCTGTAAGCCTGATTGTCCATGAAGGTGCCACCACGGCTCATGCGATAACCGTAGAGATAGGTGATGACGTTGGAGAAGAGGTTGTTACTACTCTCTGTACTACTCTCCAGGTTGATGAGCCCCTGGTTGTTGTGACCACTCTCATGTCCTACGCACCAGGTGTCAAAGTCAGCACGCTCTGCGTTGTAGCTACTCTCCACTGCCCCTACTCCGGGCATGTGAGTGTAGCCGGTGGATGAATGAGGATTGCCACCGGCAGTACCCATGATGGCATAGGCCAGATTGTTGCAATAGGTGGGATAGATATCCTCACCGCCATAGCAGTGATAGAGAGGATTCTCCTTGGTAGCTTCACTTACATTTTTCATGAAGCCCATCAAGCCCCACTCCCACATCAGGACACTATCATAGAAACGCATGCTCTTCCATATCTTGAAGCCTTGCTTGTAGTTGGATGTCCAGCGCTCTGACTCGAAGTCAGACACCTCCTTGGGATTGTTGGCCAGCAGAGATGCGCTACCGTCAGACCAGATGCGGTTGTAGCACATGATTTGGAAGTAGAACATACCATAGTTGCCCTTCACGGCAAGGCGTAGGCGACACTTGTCAGCCTGGCTGGCCTCAGCCGACTTGTTGGCAGCCTTCAGCACCTTTTCATATTCAGCATTGGCAGATGCCTCGTCCTTATCCTGTACATTGACGTAGCCCATCACGTGACCGCCCTCCACATGGATCTTCACCTTGGGCATGTCGGCAGGCTTCAGGCTCTTGTTGGTGACGCTGTACATCACCCAATACTCACGCAAGTCATTCTCGCAACCTACAATGTTGATACCCTTCTTCAGAACGGTTCCGTTGTCATAGTTGTTGTATCCAAAACCAGACACGCCCTCGCTCACGGCGCTCAGTCGCAACTCGCAACCTGCAGGAACGTTGTCCTCAACAAATACAAACAATACATCACGACCTGTGGTATATACACCGGTCGGGTTGCACATGTCGTTGATCTGGCTGGCTTCCAGTCCGGTGACCTTGTTGTTGCCATCTACGCTTCTCCAGCGCCAAGGGCCTGCTGCAGAGTAGGCCTCGTAGTCATGGATGCGGAATTGCGCGGACATGCTGGCGTCGGTCTCGTCGGTCCAACCGTTTTTGATCTTCACGGCAATATTGGCCAGTTGCTCTGGCAGGCCGGCCTCGGTAATGGCAGCACGGAGTGACTCATCGCTCATGCTCTTGTAGTTGGCCTTCAACTGTGTGCAGGCATTGTCTTCAAAGAAGGTGCTCAATGCGCTGTAGTTGGTCTTCTGCAACTTGTCGAGCATGGAGGCGTATTGGTTTTCAGTCTTCTCAAATTCCTGATATTCCTTGCGTGCAGCTGCAATCTCCTCTGCGGTAAGACTTACTTCTGCGAAGCTCCAGTGGCTGGCTTCTGCTTCGGGCTCCCATTTTACTACGTTCTTTGAAGCATCGCAGTGCAAGGTGTTGCCTCCACACTTGATCTTGATGTGGCCGTCAGCTTCGCTTGTCAAGTTCACTCCGGCACTACCTGCACCCATCTTGAATATCTGGCTGGTGGACCCTTGTGGCTGGATGTAGTGGCCTGTGTACACGTTTTGCAGTCCCGAACTGGTGTAGTACCACAGTTGCTGGTAAGCCTTACTTGCCAGGGTGGTACATACGGCGGTGCCAGCCTGATAGTTCTCGGCCATGTAGTATTCTGGGTAGTTCGCATTGACTATGCGATAGTACTTGCCGGTCTGTGGCACGGCGCACCATGCCCATGCACTTACCAGTACACAAACGAGAGAGAGAAGTAGTCTTTTGCTCATGGTATACTTTTTTATAGTTTCTGATGCAAAATTATGAAAAAAAGCCCGAAGGGACAAACCTTCGGGCCTTTTTTTATATTAGGTGTAATATTAGATGCCTGTTGGTATCACATAGCCGAATGGCAGGTGAACTTATGGGCGTGATTTTATATTACTTTACGAGAACCTTCACACCATTGAGAATGTAGATGCCCTTCTCCTTGATGTTGTTCAGGTTGCCACGACCAACGAACTTTCCGTCTACGGTGTAGATGTTGCCGGTCTTGCTGACGTTGGCAACGGCACTCTGGATAGCATCCTTCTCCTCGCTTTCAACAATCAGGGTGATGGTAGACTCAAGGTCGGTGATGCCTGCCTTTACGTAAGCGGTGTTGGCACCCAGGGTGTTGTTGGACTTCTTGGTGAGTACCATGCTGTTGCCCTCAGCCCAGATGTTGCCCGAACCGATGGTGGTGTTGACAAATGCACCGCGGAGGATGCCGGTGGTATCGGCTGCAGCTACAAATGAAGTGCCATGAGTGAAGGTGCAGAGTTCGAAGTTCTCAGCATTGTAGTTCTCGCTCTCCTCGTCATACTCTATCTCCTCGTAGTCCTCGGTGCTGCCCAGGATCATCACGGCAGCCTTACCTGCTGCTACGGTGTTGCCCTTGATGGGGTTCAGAGTAACGGTGTTGCCTTCAACAGATACGGTGTAGAGGGTGGCCTCCTTGGCAGTCAGTTCTGCAGGATAGCATACGGTCTGTACCTGACCGGGCCAGAGACTCCAAGTGAACTCGTTGGTAGGCTGCTCGGTAACGTCGGCAACCTCCTCGATGTAGAGTGCAGAGTTGGACTCGATGGTAGTGGCGTTCCAGGTTACCAGATTGTTGGTAGCGCGCTCTGCGTGCAGGTAGTTGTTGTTAGCACCGTTCAGAGCAACTGCCTTGATGAGGTTCTTACCGAAACCGATGGCAGAAGCATTGAAGGTGGTAGGCTGGATGCTCATGGTTACGGCACCTGTGTTGCCGGTACGCATGTAAAGGCCGGTAGCCTTGTTCTGCAGTACATAGGCAGAATCACCGATGGCAACGAACTGCCAAAGAGCAGCGTCAGCATTGCTGATATCTTCCTTAGTCATGAAGCATACGCCAGCACCAAAGGTGGCATCGTCGCTTGTGAGCTCCTCAACGTTGTACTGAGTGGTCTTCTGCTCGTTGCCTTCTGCATTGGTATAAGAGACAGTCTCGTTGGCATGCTTGCCCACGGTGATGTACTTGCCAAACAGGGCGTGGCTAGTTTCTACATTGGCATCCTCGTTGACAATCTCCTTGGCAGGGTTCTTGTCCCAACCGTTCTCATCGTATTCTGCCTCGGTAGCGAAGCGAATGTTGTACCACTTGCCGGTCTTAACCTTGTTGGCAGCAGCAAACATATCCTCCTGAGCCTTGGTCAGGTCGTTGATGAACTTCTCGCTCTGTGCGGGAGTGTAGAGACCAGACTCGTCGTAAGCCTGAGCGCTTGCCAACAGGCCTGCAATAGTACCTTCGGCGCTTGGCCACTCACCGGGATTGTTACCGATCTTGATAACCTTGGTGTCGGGAGCGTTCTTGATAGCCTGACGCAAAGCAGCGGGATCTACATATACAGCCTGCCAAGCCGTGTAGGCGTCGTTCAGGGCGTTGAATGCGGCGGTGTAGGTCTCAACAGATGCATCGGAAGCAACACCGTTCCAGTTCTCGATGGCCTTCTCCAGTGTGCTGATCAAGTCGGCACGCTGTGCAGCCTGAGTGGTAGCATAGGGAGTGCTTACACTGGCAGGATAGAGCTGAAGTTCAGCCATGTGGAAGTATCCGCGGTTGTTGGTGGTAGCCTCTGCGTAGATGCGGATGTACTGGTAACCCTTCAAGGGGAATACATCGGAGGTCAGAGTCTCGTTGTTGCTGCCGAAGGGCAGGTTGACGGTGGCGAGGAGCTCACAAGCACCCTTCTCTGCCTCAAAGTCATTGGTGCCATAAACGCTGGCTATGGTCAAGTGGTCATTTTGGACTGCACGACGGGTGTAGACAAAGGCTGCATCAGCGATATCGGTCTCTACCATCTCAATCTGGATATAGTCGGTACCGTTGGCAGGCTGACGACCGCTCCACTGTGAGTGCCAGAAAGTACCGGCGTTGCCATCGATGAGGCCTGCGATAGAACCCTCGTTGGGCTCGGTCATGGGGCTGCTCAACTGCTCTACGCTCTGGATGAGAGGATACTCGGAGTTGATCTCGGTCACCTTATCCTGGGCAATGGCGATAGTTGCGGGAACAGCTGCCAGAATTACAGCAGCAGAGTCAACCATGGCCTTGATCTTCTTTGCGGGGCTGCAAGCCTCGATAATGGCCAGAGCCACGCTCTCGTCGATGGCCTCAAGTGTCCACTCTGAAGCGTTGGCGGTTTCGGTTTCTACATTGGCAGTGTTGCACCATCCTACGAGGTTGCCCTGTACACCAGAGCCACCTCCATGTCCGTCGCAGTGGATGTAGAAATATCCGCGCTCAGCCTGAGAGGCAAGACGGATGTTGTAGATATTCTTATCCTCAAGACCGGCTGTGTCAAATACGACAAGGCTGTCACTTTGTTCGGAAAGCGTGATAGCGGTTGAAGTGGCAACAGCTTTGAACTGTGCCTCGGTCTGTGCGTTGATGAGGTGATACTTCTTGTCACCTGCCTCGGTGATCTTCCAGATGTAGTTGGCATCCTGACGAGAGGTCTCATCGAACTCTGCCCACTTGCCATTTGCACCACTGGTATACATGGCCTTGGTGTGGTGTGTCTCAATGATTTCGCCGGGAATCTCCTCGCCTGTCTCGGGATCCTCGGTAGCCTCTGTGGTTGTGGTGGTCTTGAAGTCAAGAGCTGACTTGATGTAGTAGTAACCCGGAGTGATGCTCACGGCGTAAGGAACGCGTGAAGCCAGAACTGCTTCGTAGGTGTCCTTGATGTCCTGTGCCATCTTGGCGAGATCCTCTGCAGTCAGAGATGCACCACCGGGGCCGTCAGCCTCAGAGGCAGCATCCATAGCGGCATTGAAAGCATCTACTTCTGCCTGGCCGTAGTTGCCGGGCTCGGTACCAGCCATAAACTCATATTCGCTGTAGTTGCCATATACGGCCTGCAACTCAGCCATGGCTGCATCGCGCAAACTGATCTCTCCCCATACAACCTCGTGGATGGCCCAGTCGTTGTTGCCGTTCAGCTCGGTGACTACGCCACTACTCCAATAGGCACAGGTCTGGTCGGCACCATTGTTGTCGAGGATGTTGCTCATGTTCCACTTGTTGATAGCGAAGTGACCATCCACATCGTTGATGTTGTAGATGTTGAAGTCCTGAGCATCATACTTGCTCGAACCGCTACCACTGGCAGGGGCGTCCATCATGAAATTGCCTGTACCGAATTGAATCTTGTAGGCACCCTTGTTGTTCTCGCTCTCAATGAAGCGGACAATGTATGCGGCTTTTGAAGCTGCGGGGCTGGCCTCGGGTACAGCCTCAAGGTTCGATTTCTTAATGTGGTTAGCACCAGTGTCGTACATGAAACCACCGGTAACAGGCAGGCTTCCTACCTCACTGTGCGTGCCGGTATCGGTACCATAAACACGAGCCTGATGCAGAAAGTACCAGGTGTTGGCCTCAAATCTTGCTACTGCGCCACCCACGCTAATGCTCTTCCCTTCAAATTCGGAAGGCTCTTGCGCAAAAGCACTCATGCAGCAAAGCAACAGCAGAGTCAATAAAGAAGTAATTTTCTTCATGTTGTTGTAAAATGATTTAGATTAGTAATTAAGTATATTTTTTCGATGATTCCCAATGCCTTCTCGCAACATGTCCTTAAGGGAAGGCGGTTTCGTGTGTGTGCTGACCTTCAAGGTTGCCGGATTCCGTCCCTCTTGCGCTCGCGTGCAGATATATAAGGTACTTGATTTTGCAAATTTAGGTAAACTGCACCAAATAACCAAACTTTTTGAAGTATTTTGTTTGGATTGGTTGTATTGTCGTGTTTCGGGGTGAGTGGCGTGGGGATACGATGCAATGGCAAAAGAGAATGAAAGGTGTCAAGATTCACGCATGCGCATGGCTTGCCCGATGCATGCGCATGACTCGGCTTTGCCATGCGCATGACGTGGATAAGCCACGGTGGCAGGGAGGTGGGGGTGAAAAATGTAAAATATGACAAAAGCTGTGCTTTATGTTTGTTGGGAACGTGATTTTTCGTTATCTTTGCGCTTTGAAAAATACTGGCCGTCCGTGCAAAAAGACTTCTTCCCATGGAAGTTCCCGATGCAAACAGAAATGCAATAGTACCATGACACCGCCTTTTCGCAATCTTTGGCTTTGGATACGTCGCTTCCGCAAGCGCTGTGGCTATGGTGTGCATTCTCCTTTTGCATTCGGTTTGCTGGAAAATGTGGTGTATGAGAAACTGCCTTACTATGCCTTCCGTGAGCTCGATGCTCAGTTGACATGGAAGCAGAAGTTTCGCACCAGGCGATATCTGCATTTGCTCTTTCGTTTGGCCAACTATCAGCAGCCTGTGCGTATCATTTATGCAGATGCGCATCCGCTGGAATTGGCCTATCTGAAGGCAGCCTGTCCTCATGCTGTGCTTTGCAATATAGAGACAGGTGATGCGCTTAAGGCCTGGCAAGAAAGTGAGAAAAACCCCGATGAATGCGGAGAAAATCAGTTAGTGTTCCTTGGCGCTCCCCGTGAAAATGTGGTGAAGGTGTGCTCGGCCCACACAATGCTTGTGCTGGCCAATGTACATGAGCACAAAGGGTGGTGGGAAGGTATTCCTGCAGTGGTCGGTTTTGACCTGTACGATGCGGGCATAGCCTTCTTTGACCCTCACTATCAGCCACAGCGATATGTAGTGAATTTTTAAAATAACATAAGAGACATGAAAGTGTATACGAAGACTGGCGATGCCGGTATGACAAGTCTTGTAGGAGGAAAGCGTGTGCCAAAGACTCATGCTCGACTGGAGGCTTACGGCACAGCCGATGAACTGAACAGTCATTTGGGCCTGTTGCTTACCTATCTCACTGAAGAGCGCGACAAACAGATGGTGACGGGCATACAGAACACCTTGTTTGTAGTGTGCAGTGAACTGGCTACTGATGTGGATTGCAAAAAGCAACCCCAGAGTACCGTCACGGAAGAACTCATCACTCAGATGGAGCGAGCCATCGACGAGATCAATGCGACGCTGCCACCATGGCGCGGCTTCATCCTTCCCGGAGGAGAACGCGGAGCGGCTGTAGGACATGTGTGCCGCTGTGTGTGCCGCAGGTTGGAACGTCGCATTCATGCGTTGGCCCAAGAGGCTCCAGTTAGTCCGTTGGTGATGTCGTATGTCAATCGTTTGAGCGATTATCTGTTCGTCTTGGCACGCAAAATCAATCTTTTAGCGGGTACGGAAGAAAATATTTGGGTAAAAAGTTGATGATATTATAAATAATGTGTAATTTTGCGCGACTATATCAGTAACGTTGTAAATTGTTAAACCCATAATATTAAGCTAAGCTATGTATTGGACTCTGGAATTGGCTTCAAAATTGGAAGATGCACCCTGGCCCGCAACCAAGGAGGAATTGATCGATTATGCGATGCGTTCTGGCGCTCCTATGGAGGTGATAGAGAACCTTCAGGAGATAGAGGATGAGGGCGAGGTGTACGAGACTATTGAGGATGTCTGGCCCGACTACCCCACCAAGGAGGACTTCTTGTTCAACGAGGATGAGTACTAGGCGATTCTCATGGCTTTTGACACAAAACGGTTGAGAATTCATTGGAAAGAAAATTTTTCGGGAAGGTGGCACAATAAAATGCCATCTTTCTCGTTTTTAGCGTTAGGATGAAAAGACTGCTGTGGTTTGCAATGGCGTTGCTGGTGTCTTTCACGGCAAAGGCGCAGTATGATGTGGCGTTCACCAACTACTGGGCGCTGCAGAGCTATTACAATCCTGCGGTAAGCGGTCTGGACGGGCAGTTGGACGTGAGCGGAGCCTACAGCATGCAGATGGTAGGCTTTGAGGATGCACCGGCCACCATGTATGCCGGGGTGGATTTGCCAGTCTATTTCATCGGCCCACGCCATGGCGCTGGTGTGGGATTCCTCAATGATGAGGTGGGACTGTTTTCCAACAAGAAGGTGTATCTGCAGTACGCCTATCACCAGCCCTTGTGGGGTGGCCGACTGAGTGCAGGAGCGCGCTTCGGTTTTCTCCAGGCCACCTTCGATGGTACCAAGCTCGACATGGTGGATAGTGGAGACCCCGCTTTCCCTACAAGTCAGGTGAGTGGCACGGGGCTCGACCTGGATGCCGGTCTTCGCTTCACCTACAAGAATGTCTGGGATGCAGGATTGTCGGCGATGCATTGCCTCAGTCCGACGGTCAAGCTGGGTGATGACAAGACCCATGAGATCAGTGTTGCCCCCTTGCTGTATGCCACAGGTGGATATACACTGAAGTTTCGCAGCCCGCAATACGCCCTGTATGCTTCTGGCATACTCCGGACCGACATGAAGGCATGGCGCGGTGACTTGACAGCCCGACTGGCCTACAACGGCGAGAAGATACACTTCTATGGAGGTCTGACC
The DNA here is from genome assembly GCA_045617275.1 of Bacteroidaceae bacterium. Lineage (GTDB taxonomy): Bacteria > Bacteroidota > Bacteroidia > Bacteroidales > Bacteroidaceae > Physcousia. The sequence goes on along the minus strand of JAZLII010000063.1, from coordinate 19,552 downwards.
TTTAGTCCGACAGTGTCGGTGGGTCTGCTCCTGGGTACTACCTTCCATGGGGTGAACATAGGCTACAGTTATGAGATGTATACAGGTGGTATCGGTGCATTGAACGGCACGCACGAACTTGTACTTGGCTATCAGACCGACCTCAATCTTTTCAAGAAAGGCAAAAATAAGCACCAGAGCGTGCGATTACTATAACAATATCGAGATAAATACAACATCTATATGATAAAGAAGAGCATATACATTTTGGCAATAATGGCATCTGCGGTGCTGCTTGCTTCTTGTGCAGGCGCGATAAGCAATGCCAATGCTGCAGGAGGTGAAGTGACAGGTTCACGAGGTGTGGCCTACAGCGAGCCTGCTCCTTTTGGCATGGTCGCAGTGCATAAGGGTTCTCTCAAGGTGGGACTGGAAGATGCCGACTCTCTTTGGGGAGCAGGTTTCCCTGTTCGTGACATCTCCGTAGATGGCTTCTGGATGGACGAGCATGAAGTTTCCAACTCAAAGTATCGCCAGTTTGTCAACTGGGTGCGCGACAGTATCATCCGTGAGCGTCTGGCCGATCCTGCCTATGGTGGCGATGAGACCTATAAGATAGAGGAAGATCGTGAAGGCAACCCCATCACACCTCATCTCAACTGGAACAAGCCCATCCCCCGCAAGCCCAATGAGGATGAGCAGCGCGCCATAGAGAGTGTGTATGTGACTCACCCTATCGATGGTACCAAGATGCTGGATGCCAGTCAGATGAACTATCGTTACGAGATCTATGACTATGCGACCGCAGCTCTTCGTAAGTATCGCATCAATCCCGCTGAGCGCGATCTCAACACCGACCATGTAGTAGATGAGAACGAGAAAGTGTGGATCAGCAAGGATACGGCTTGGATAGACGATGACGGTAAGATCGTACGTCAGACCATCACCCGCGAGTTGACGGGTCCTTGGGATTTCCTCAATACCTACATTGTCAACGTCTATCCCGACACCACCTGCTGGGTCAACGACTTCCAGAATGCAGACAATGAGCGCTACTTGAAGCTCTATTTCAACAATCCTGCCTACGATGACTATCCCGTAGTGGGTGTGACTTGGGAGCAGGCCAATGCCTTCTGTGCTTGGCGTACGGACTTCTTACTGAAGGGATTGGGTGAGGCTGCTAAGCAAATACAGCGCTATCGTCTGCCCAGTGAGATCGAGTGGGAGTTCGCAGCACGTGGTAAGAACGGAGGTGCATTCCCTTGGGAGAGTGGCGAGGTAAAGAGCGACAAGGGTTGCTTCTATGCCAACTTCAAGCCCGACCGCGGCAACTACACCAAGGACGGTTCGCTCATCACCAGCAAGTGTGGTATCTTCAGTGCCAACAGCAACGGTCTCTATGACATGGCCGGAAATGTGGCAGAATGGACCAACACCGTCTATACTGAGGCTGGTGTGGAAAGCATGAGCGACATGAATCCCGAGCTGAAGTACAACGCAGCCAAGGAGGACCCCTACAGACTGAAGAAGAAGTCGGTACGTGGAGGTTCGTGGAAAGATCCTGAGAGCATGATACGTTCGGCATGGCGTAGCTACGAATACCAGAATCAGCCTCGCTCCTACATCGGCTTCCGCTGTGTACGTTCGATGGTGACCGACAACAGCCGTGCCGCCATGAAGTCTGCTACGAAAGGCACTGTAAAGGCATCTGCAAGAAAGAGATAATCCCTAACCTACATTTCACCGTAAAAATACAATTGCAAAATGGCAAGCAAGTACAATCCTATATCATGGCTGCAGAAATGGATGGACTCCATGGCTGGCCAGACATTCATGAACTACGCATACAGCTGGGGTGCAGCTGTCGTTATTTTAGGTACACTCTTTAAGTTGACTCACCTTCCGGGTGCCAATATGATGCTTTTCATCGGTATGGGTACTGAGGTATTCGTATTCTTTGTAGCCGGTTTTGAGCGCGTCACGGAGAAGGTTGAGGAGAAGAATGGCGTACAGGGTGGAGGTGTCATCTATGGAGGTGCTCCTGTCGTGGGCAATGTGCCTGTGGCAGAAGGTGCCGAGAGCGCTGCTGCCGATGGCGAGAATGTGGCTGTAGCTGCAGGCAATGGTCCTGTCATCATAGGAGGAGGCATGCCTCAGGGTGGAGTGATTTATACCGGTGCGCCCGTTGTGGCAGGTGGTCCTGTCGTAGTAGGTGCTCCTACGGAGGATGGTGCTGATACAGATGCCACCCTTACAAGTGGCACTCCCCTTGCTGGTGGTATCAATCCTGCTGCTATTCAGGCTACAGATCCTACTGCCATCGAGGAGGCCGTGAAGAGCTATGCCGAGGAACTGACCGAACTTACCGAGGTACTGGGCCGTGTGAAGGCTCAGGCTGCTCGCATGAGCACCGACAGTGAGGAGATGGAGAATCTCAACCGTACTCTCACCGGCATTGCTACCGTATACGAACTGCAGCTGAAGAATATCAGCAAGCAGGTCAACACGATCGAGCAGATCGACGAGCAGACCAAGCGTATGGCCCATCAGATAGAGGAGCTGAACAATGTCTACGCTCGTATGATTCAGGCGCTTACTGTCAACATGACCCTCCCTCCCACATCAGTAGAGCAGTAATACATGGCACAGTTTAAGAAGAAAAAGCAGTCTCCACGTCAGAAGATGATCAATCTGATGTACGTCGTCTTGATGGCGATGCTGGCTCTCAATGTCAGCAGCGACGTACTCAATGGATTTTCTCTGGTAGAGGAGAGCCTCAACCGTTCTACGCAAAATGCCACCCAGACCAATGAGGGCATATACGCAGCTTTTGAAGAGCAGATGAAGACCAACCCCACTAAGGTGAGGGAGTGGTACGAGAAGGCTCAGGCTGTGCGTGAGATAAGCGATAAGCTTTACAATCTGGCAGAGGAACTGAAGGTGAGCATCGTCAAGAAGAGCGATGGCGAAGAGGGTGACGTGCACAATATCCGCAACCGTGAAGACCTTGAGGCTGCCACTCAGGTGATGCTGGCTCCAGGCAAAGGACGCGGCAAGGAACTATATGATGCCATCAACACTTACCGTGAGCAGATACTGAAGATGGTGACCGATGAGCAGCAGCAGCGCGTGATAGCCAGCAATCTGAGTACTGATATTCCTGAAAAGGGTCAGCAGCTGGGCAAGAACTGGCAGGAGTCTATGTTTGAGACTATGCCAACTGCAGCTGCTGTGACTCTCTTGACCAAGTTGCAAAACGATGTTCGCTATGCAGAAGGTGAAGTCTTGCACAACTTGGCAGGCAATATCGACGTGAAGGATATCCGTGTCAACGAGCTGAATGCTTATGTTATTCCCCGCTCGCAGACCATCGTACAAGGTGGTAAGTTCAGTGCCCAGATCATCATGGCTGCTGTCGACACTACCAACCGACCCACCATCTTCGTGGGTGGCAAGGAGTTTAAGAATGAGCATGGCATCTACGAGACCGTCTGCAATTCTACAGGTGATTTTACCCTAAAGGGTTACATCGAGATGGTGAATGGTAGCGGCGAACGTGTGAAGCGCGACTTCGAACAAGGCTACACGGTCGTGGCACCCAGTGCTACAGTAAGTGCCGACATCATGAATGTGCTCTATGCGGGCTATGACAACCCTATGAGCGTCAGCGTTCCCGGTGTCCCTGTCAATCAGGTCAACCTCTCCATGACCGGAGGTACTCTGACTGCAAAGGGTGGAGGTAAATATGTGGCTCGTCCCACGACTGTAGGAGGTGAGGCCGTCTTTACGGTCTCTGCCCAGACGGAAGGCCGCACGCAGGAGATGGGTAAGTTTACCTATCGGGTACGCAAGTTGCCCGATCCCACCGCTTTCATCATGGATGGTGACAACATGTTTAAAGGTGGTAAGTTGAGCAAACAGGCTTTGATGAATGCCACCAAGCTCAGTGCTGCCATAGACGACGGTTTGCTCAACATCCCCTTTACGGTTAAGGGCTTTGAGGCGACTTTCTTCGACAACATGGGTAATGTCCTCCCGGTGGTAAGCAACGATGCCAACTTCTCCGACAGGCAGAAGGATAGAATCCGTCAGCTGAGTCGAGGCAAGCGATTCTACATCTCAAAGATTCGCGCCATTGGTCCTGACGGAGTGGAGCGTACCTTGAATGGAGCAATGGAAATCATCGTGAATTAGTCTCCTGCCTATCGAAGAAACGTCATATAAGCAACCTTATAATAAGATTCATTATACATACGATATATGAAGAAATTAGTTGTAACGATATTTTTGGCCAGTCTGGCTACAGCCATGATGGCTCAGCCTGCCAAGAGAAGAACAACCACTTCTACCACTACTGCTCAGACCAGTTCTGCTTCCACCTCTACAGCGGGGGCAAGTACAGGTATGGACCGCGCATCTCTGATGTTCCCCACTAAGGATGCTATGCCCGAAGATGTGTCGTGGAGACGTGATATCTATCGACAGTTGGACTTGAATCAAGGACGCAATTCTGCGTTATACTATCCTGTTGAACCAAATGGACAGCAGATGAACCTTTTCACCTGCATCTTCCGTCTCGTACTTACCGGTCGCATCAATGCCTATGAGTGCAAGATGAGTGGAGATGAGAGTTTTGCAGAGAAGGATAAGATCGACCTGATTGAATTCTTGAATGACAATAGCATCTACTATGAGGAGAAAAATGGCAAGCCTACAGTGGCAGACGCAGATGTGCCAAGCCGTGAGGTGATGCGCTATTATCTGAAAGAGAGCAGTTACTTGGATCAGCGTACAGGTACTACCCATACTAAGGTGGTGGCTCTGTGTCCCATTAAGTTGGAAGGCTACAACGATGATTTTGCAGTCTCTTCCGACGATGATGAATTTGCCGTTTCTGAAGCTTCTGTCACTTCAAAGCCACTCTTTTGGGTGAAGTATGATGATGTGGCTCCCTATCTGGCCAAGCTTCCCGTCATGGCAAGCGATCAGAACAATGTGACCAACATGACGGCTGCCGACTATTTCAACATGAACCGCTATCAGGGTAAGATATATAAGACCAACAATATGCAGGGACGCACATTGAAGGACTATTGCAAGACCGACTCTGCCATGACCAAGGAACAGGAGCGCATCGAAAAGGAACTCAAGGACTTTGAGGAGCATCTTTGGGGTCATGTAGAGGAGAACGATTCGGCAGATAGTCTGGCGGTAGATGATGCAAGTAAGGCTAAGAAAGCTAAGGCTGTCAAAGCCACCAAGCCTGCAGAGAAGACCGAGGTGACAAATCGCCGTGCATCTGCCAAGAAGGAGAGCGCCTCGAGCAGTGTGGCTGCTCCACGTGTGTCTGCACGTCGCGAACGTCGATAATCTGCATACAGCTCAATTCGCAATGTACACTCTGAGGATGTGTTTTCTTCCTTGGAGTTACGCATTGCGAATTGGGCTTTTTTGTCTTCATCCTCCTACCTGCTTCAAGTGATAAGCGCCTATCATGAACTATTGTGACGTCATCCTTCCCTTACCCTTAGCATCTACTTTTACCTATGCTTTGCCTGAGGCTTGGGCCTCTCAGGTACAGGTGGGGTGTCGTGTCAATGTTCCGTTTGGCAAATCCAAGAAATATTCAGGGATCGTCGTTCGCCTCCATCAGGATAAGCCTGAGGACTGTGTGGTCAAGGAGGCCTCCGAACTGCTTGATGATGCACCCATCTTGCTGCCTCAGCAACTACGACTTTGGCAGTGGATAGCCGACTATTATCTATGCACAGTGGGAGAGGTTTATAAAGCAGCCCTCCCGAGTGGACTGAAGGAGGAAGATGACAAGAAGACGTACAAGCCTCGCACCACTACTTGTGTGAGACTGACACAGTCGTATTTTGACTGGGACCGCATAGAGTCTCTTATGTTGGAACTGAAGCGCTCTCCCAAGCAGTTGGAACTTCTCCAACTATATCTTCTCAAGAGTGGTGCCCGGGCTGCTATCAAGTTGACCAATCCTCAGCTTCTCGTGGAGGTAGAGAAAGGCGAACTGCTGCAAGAGGGTTCTATCTCTTCGGCTGTTTTCTCGGGTCTGGCTGCCAGAGGTGTGCTGGAGACCTATGAGCGTCAGGTGGGACGATTGCCCCAAGGCGAATTGCTCACGGAGATGGTGCTACATACACTGAGCGAACATCAACAACGCGCTTTAGACGAGATACAGGTGGCCTGGAAAAGTCATGATGTTTGCCTTCTCCACGGAGTGACTTCGAGCGGCAAGACAGAAGTCTATATCCATCTCATCAACGAGATGATCAAGCAACAAAGACAAGTCCTCTACTTGTTGCCAGAAATTGTGCTTACGACACAGTTGGTGGATCGCTTGAAGCGAGTATTTGGTAATCGCCTGGGCGTCTATCACTCTAAATACAGTGATGCCGAGCGCGTGGAGGTGTGGCAGAAGCAACTATCCGACAAGCCATACGACATCATCGTAGGTGTTCGTTCCAGCATTTTCCTTCCATACAAAGACCTTGGCATGGTCATCGTGGACGAGGAGCACGAAAACAGCTTTAAGCAGCAAGACCCCGCACCAAGATATCATGCCCGCAGCGCTGCCCTCGTGCTGGCTCAGATGATGAAAGCCAAAACCTTGTTAGGTACAGCTACTCCTTCCCTGGAGACCTACTATAACTGCAAGCAAGGCAAGTATGCATTGGTCGAACTCAAAGAGCGCTATCAGCAAGTGATGCTTCCCGAGATAGAAGTGGTAGATGTCAAGGAGGAACGTCGCAAGAAGATGATGAATGGTCCCTTCACCAGTGTGCTCTTGACAAAGATGCAACAAGCGCTGCAACAAGGAGAGCAGATCATACTCTTTCAAAACAGGAGAGGCTATGCTCCAACTGTCGAATGCCATGAATGCGGTTGGGTGCCTCGTTGTCCACACTGTGACGTGAGTCTGACCCACCATCGTGGCGCTGGACAGATGACGTGTCATTATTGTGGTTTCCGTAGTGTCATCCCCCAAGCATGTCCGGCGTGTGAAGGACACAACCTGCTTAGCCAGGGCTATGGCACTGAACGCATAGAAGACTATATTCAGGCTCTTTTCCCAGAAGTGAAGGTGGGGCGCATGGACCTTGATACAACACGTAGTCGCAGTTCTTACGAGAAGATCATCTCAGACTTTCAGCGTGGTGTCACCCGCATTCTTGTGGGTACGCAGATGGTGACGAAGGGACTTGATTTTGGCAATGTCAGTGTTGTGGGAATCCTTGATGCCGACACGATGCTCAATCAGCCTGACTTTCGTAGTTTTGAGCATGCTTTCCAGATGATGTCACAGGTAGCAGGCAGGGCAGGCAGGCGACACAAACAAGGATCGGTAGTGCTACAGACCAAGACCCCCGAGTTGCCTGTTATCTCACAAGTGGTACGCAACGACTATCCTGCGCTCTACCTGACCACCATGGAAGAGCGGGAGGCATTCCTCTTCCCTCCACATTGTCGATTGGTGTATGTCTATATGAAACATAGGCACGAGGACGTGGTCCACCGTCTTTCTGTAGCCTATGCTACGTTGATGCGCCAAGTATTTGGACAAAGGGTACTGGGGCCGGAGACGCCACCCGTAGGACGAGTGCAGATGATGTATATACGTAAAGTCGTCCTCAAGCTCGAGCTCACAGCCTCTCTCCCAGAGGCACGTTCGCGTCTGCGTCAGATTGCTACGTATTTTCAAACTCAAGATGACTATAAGTCTGTCACAATCTATTACGATGTGGATCCTGTGTGATAGACAGATGTAGGATAGAGGATAAAAGAAGAGAGAATGGTGAACAGCTTTCCCTGCTTACCATTCTCTCTTCTTGTCATTTTAATACCACGCCTTATACTTTATTCTATCCTTCTTGGTTTTTCAGTTCCGGATAGATGATGCGAGTGTGGTACATGCTCTTCAGTTTTTCCTTGAAGGTATGCTTCGCCCTGTCTATGTTGGCATAGGTGATGTCACATTGGTTGAAATAGCCTTCCTGTACCTGGGCGTTGACGATTTTCTCTACTAAATTGCTGATGCTCTCTTCCGTGTATTCGGTCAGACTGCGTGAGGCAGCCTCTACTGCATCAGCCATCATTAGGATGGCTTGTTCCACCGTAGTGGGGTTGGGACCAGGGTAAGTGAAGATCTCGTCGTTTACCTTCTGCTCGGGATGTGCATTGCAATAGGAAACGTAGAAAAATTTCGTCTTACTGCGTCCGTGATGCGTTGCAATGAGTTCCTTGATGTCCAATGGTAGGGCATAGTCGTTGGCCAACTTCAATCCGTACTGCACATGCTGTATGATCTTCTGTGCGCTATCTTCAAACGACAGATTCTGGTGTGGGTTGTGTCCAGATTGGTTTTCCGTAAAGTAGATGGGGTCTTTCAGTTTGCCCAGGTCGTGGTAGAGGGCGCCGGTTCTAACGAGTTGGCTCTTGGCTCCCAGTACATTGGCTACAGCTGCAGCCAGGTTGGCAACCTGCATAGAGTGCTGGAAGGTACCTGGAGCCTCCTCTGAGAGTCGGCGCAAGGCAGGGTGGTTGATGTTGGAAAGTTCCACCAAGGTCACCATAGACGTAAATCCAAACGCTTTCTCGATGGGGAAAAGCAAAAGGTAGGAGATGAACAACAGGACTCCGTTGATACAGATGTGTACGTAGATGTCCCAGTTGCCCCCCGCATTGCCGAAGAAATTCATCTGAATGAGATCCATGCAAAGGTTCACCAATAGCGAGATGCCCGTAACGAAAAGTACGGTGGTGAACAGTTCACTTCGTTGCTGCAACTGCTTCAGACTATAGATGGCAGCGAGTCCGGCAAGCATCTGGGTACTGATAAACTCAAAGGGGTGGTTGGTGCCAAGTGCACAGAGCATGATGATGGCTAAGTGGGTGATGAAGGCCGTGCGAGAATCAAGGAAAACTCGCAAGAAGATGGGGACCATGCAGTATGGCACGATGTAGATGCTCAGAAAATCATTGTTGGCCAGCGCATAGGACAAGGCTGGGAACATCAAGAAAAGAAGGTAGACGAGCCTTACGCACTTCTTGGTATGCAGATAGTCGCTGCGGAACTGGAAAAAGAAAAAGTAGAGCGCCAGTACCCAAAGGAGTATGTAGAGAGCATTGCCACCTATCTGGCTGTTTCTCTCGTTCGTGGTACGTCCTCTCTTTTGCATTGCAGAGACGTAGGAAGTCAGCTTGTCGAAAGTGGCTTGGTCTATGATCTGCCCGCGGTCAACGATCTTTTCGCCGATCATCACTCGTCCGGAGCAGATAGTGGCAAACTTGTTCACCTCGTCCCGCTGTATCTCTGAGAGTTCTTCGTTGTATTTCAGGTTGGGCTCAAGGTACTGGGTCAGTCGGGTACGTTGCAGGATGCTCCTTACGTTGTCTGAGTGCTCCATGAGGTCCTCCAGAGTGGCTTTGATCGTGTAGACGGACTCAAGGGTGCATACGGTGTCCGTGGGGTGGCTGTATTTATGGATGAAAAGCACACCGTTGTCCTGCATGGATTCGAAGGCTTCGTCCTCTACGATGCCTGCCTTGAAGTGGTCGGCAAGGTCTCGTACCATGATGTTTACTACGTTTCTTTTGGCCGGTTCCCCCTTAGTAAGGGAGTCAAGTTCCGCCTTGAAGCGCTTAAGCATATTCTGCTCTACGTCCCTCTGAACATTGTAGTATGGCTGGTAGAGTGACTTCAAGCTGTCCCTTTCCTTCTCTATTTCGGCTTCGCTCTTGAACACCTCAAAACTGTCTCTGGCGATGAGCGCCTCTTTGTCCCAAGGTTCTCCTTGCTTGAATTCCAGTTTGGTACTGGCTTCATGAGGGCAGATGATGGTCAGTAAGACCACGCACAGCAGGCCTCCCAAGATGTGTAGGGCTATGGTCCTGTTTTTCAGTTCGTGTGGATGATTGTATCGGCTCATGTCTATAGTTTGAATATGAGTAGTGCACTGAGTTCTGCACCACGTTATGTCGTGCGCTACTCTGTGCCTTTAGATATTTTGTTGCGAAAATACGAAAAATATGTCGTACCTTATAAAAAAATGTAGTAAATTTGCAGAAAATAACAAAAAAAGCTATGACTGAAAGAAAAGTACGTGTTCGTTTTGCACCCAGTCCTACGGGTCCCTTGCATATTGGCGGTGTCCGCACTGCGCTCTACAACTACCTTTTTGCACGCCAGCATGGTGGCGATTTGATCTTCCGCATTGAAGATACGGATTCCACTCGTTTCGTGCCTGGTGCAGAGGAGTACATCATAGAGTCATTCAAGTGGTTGGGTATCCAGTTTGATGAAGGTGTGAGCTTCGGAGGCGAACATGGACCTTACCGCCAGAGTGAGCGTCGTGACATCTATAAGAAGTACGTTCAGGTGCTTCTCGACAATGGCAAGGCCTACATCGCTTTTGATACGCCAGAGGAACTTGATGCCAAACGCCAGCAGATAGAGAATTTCCAGTACGATGCTTCTACCCGTCTTCAGATGCGCAATTCACTGACCCTTCCCAAGGAAGAGGTTGATGCGCTGATAGCAGAAGGTAAGCAGTACGTCGTACGTTTCAAGATCGAGCCAGGCCGTGATGTGAAGGTGGATGACCTTATCCGTGGACTTGTCACCACCAACAGCAGTGTGCTGGATGACAAGGTGCTTTACAAGAGTGCCGATGAACTCCCCACTTATCACTTGGCCAATATCGTCGATGACCACCTTATGGAGGTGACGCACGTCATCCGTGGCGAAGAGTGGTTGCCCAGTGCTCCCCTTCATGTGCTCCTCTATGAGGCCTTCGGCTGGGCCGACACGATGCCCCGCTTTGCTCATCTGCCTTTGTTGCTTAAGCCCATCGGCAATGGTAAGCTCAGCAAGCGAGATGGTGACAAGCTCGGTTTCCCCGTGTTCCCCCTCGAGTGGCATGACCCCAAGAGTGGAGAGATAAGCAGCGGCTATCGCGAAAAGGGCTATTTGCCTCAGGCTGTAGTCAACTTCCTTGCACTGCTTGGATGGAACCCCGGAGAGGCTCACGACGAGATGATGACCTTGGACGAGCTGGTACAATATTTCGACCTGAGCAAGTGTTCGAAGAATGGTGCAAAGTTTGACTATGTGAAGGCTGCTTGGTTCAACCATCAGTACCTCATTCAGCAGCCCGATGAGGCTTGGGCTCCTGCTTTTGGCAAGGTGCTCGGCGAGCAGGGCATAGAGGCCACCACTGCGCAGATGGTAGAAGTGGTGCGTATGATGAAGACCAAGGTGATAGAATATGTTGACGGCCAAGGCAATAAGAAGAAGCGCAACATCAGCTTCGCCTCAGACCTGTGGCCTCTTACCAAGTTCTTCTTCGTAGCCCCTGCAGAGTTTGATACTGAGGATAAGTTCATCAAGAAGAACTGGAAGCCCGCCTCAGAAGAGTCGCAGGGTGCCGCTGCAGAGATGCAGCTCTTTGCAGACCGCCTTTCTCAGGTGGGTACCTGGACGGCAGAAGGTCTCAAGGCAGAGATCGATCCTTGGGTAGAGCAGAACGAACTCCGTCCTTGGAATGCATGGCGTGTGTGCCTCGTTGGTGCAGGCCAGGGCCCCGACATGTACGAGTTGGCTGCTTTCCTTGGCAAGGAGGAGACCTTGAAGCGCATGCAGTTTGCGATTGAGAAACTTGGTTGATCCCTATAAGGACCATTTCCCTTATGTTTGCCATCTCGCTCCTTTCCCGACTTCCGTTGCGTGTACTCTATGTTATTGGCGATGTACTGGCCTTCTTGGCACAGTACGTTGTCAGATACCGTCTTCGTGTGGTGCGTCGTAATGTGGATCTGTGTTTCCCGGAACTTAATCCGGAAGAAAGAAATGGCATCGTAAAAGGATTTTACCGCCATTTTGCAGAACTCTTTGTTGAGGCAGTTTGGACGGGTGGAAGCAATTTCCAGCGCTTCCACGACCAGCACCTTGTAGAAATCCTCAATCCTGAGTCCCTGGATGTGCTGTGCGCAGATGGAAGAAGCATCGTCATTCTCAGTAGTCACTATGCCAACTGGGAACTGACGGGAGGTACCTTTGCGGCCAACTATTCGAGTAAGCCTTTGGCCATTCGTGAGGAAGACTACGTGGTGGTCTATAAGAAGCTGAAGAGTCAGAAGTGGGATCGTTTCATGCTTTACAACCGCATAGCCCCGTTGGCTCACCCTGAGACCTACCATGGCTGCCAAGAGACCAACGAGATACTTCGATACGTGCTGCAGCATCGCAGTGAGCAGAAGTTCTACAACTTCATCACGGACCAGCGGCCCTATAGGGCGGCCAAAGGTACACTGCCCGTCACCTTTTTGGGCCAGTCGTGCCAAACCATGGCTGCCGCGGCCAACCTGGCACAGCGTTTTGGCTTTGCAGTGGCCTATCAGCGCATGTTGAATACAGGCCGAGGTCACTACACAATGGAGTTCATTCCCGTTACTGCCGATGCCTCTACCACCACGGCACAGGATATCATGGACCGATACTATCAGTTGCTTACCGAGGACGTGAAGGCCAATCCCGCTCAATACCTCTGGTCTCACAAGCGTTTTAGATAAGATGCTCTTTTGTTTCTTGCATAGAAGATAAGGATGGACATAGTCATAACATACGTTGATGGACGCGACCCTGAATGGCAGGCAGATTTTGCCTGTTGTGTAGGGAAGAAGGTTTTGACCAAACGTTATCGGGATTGGGGTACATTGCCTTACCTTTTCCGTGGCATTGAGGAATGTATGCCATTCATAGAAAATGTCTTTCTTGTAGTAGCCCGTGAGAGCCAGGTGCCAGCATGGATTGATCGCGACAGAGTGCGAGTCGTATTGCATAGCGACTTTATCCCCGAGGCTTATTTGCCTACTTTCAATAGTACCGCTATTGAAATGTTTATGCACAGGATAGAGGGGCTCGCTGAGGAATTTGTCTATTTCAATGATGACTTCTTCCCCCTGATGCCCTGCCAGCCCACAGACTTCTTCCGTGAGGGACGTGCCGCCGTAAGCATGGCTTACCATATGTGCACGATGCGCAATCTTTTCCGCGTTCATACGAAGCGGTCCGACCGTCTGGCCCGTAAGGCGGCAGGTGCCAAAGGGTCTCTTTGCTATGTTCGTCCCCAACATACTTGCGCAGCGATGCTTCGCAGTGCCTGTGCCGAGGTCTTTGACTTGTGCAAGGAGGAAATCCTCGCGTCGGTGTCTCCACTCCGAACTCGCCAGAACTACAATCAGTACCTTTTTACAGACTACGCCTACTTTACCGGTCGAACCTTCCGTCAGCGCATCTCCAATCAGCATCTCTCCCTCTCTATTGCCAATCCCGAGGTGCTGGCCAAGGCCATCGCACATCCCACCCGCAAGATAGCTTGTATCAATGACGTGGAAATGTCGGAGGAGCGATTTGCCCGTCTGCACCAAGCCATGCACGAAGCTTTTGAGGCCCGATTCCCCAATAAGTCAAAGTTTGAAAAGCAGTCATAATGAATAAGGTGCTTGCAGAGATCATCGCGGGGTTGATACCCCATAAGATGACAAGAAACAGATACAGGGGGATACTGAGATATGGCATTTCCAATGCCTTGCATCTCAAGAAGGAGCTGGCTGCTTGCCATCCCTCTCCTCAGCACTATCTGGCAGTCTGTGCCATAGCCAAGGACGAGGGCCCTTATTTTAAGGAATGGATAGAGTGGCACTTGTCTCAGGGCGTGGAGAAATTCTACATCTATGACAATGAGAGCACAGATGGTACACGTGACATCCTTGAACCTTATATACAAAAAGGTATAGTGGAGTACAACGCTTGGCCAGGTTATCGCCGGCAGTTGGCTGCCTACGATGACTGCATGGCTCGCCACAGATATGATGCACATTGGATAGCCATCATCGACCTGGATGAATTCATTGTGCCCGTACAGGATACTTCTATTCCTGATTTCTTATGTCACTTCGACGATTTTGCCGCGGTTGAGATCAACTGGCTGGTCTATGGCAGTAGTGGACAGAAGAGCAAAAGCCCAGCTCCAGTCATGGAGCGGTTCAGATGCCATTCTACTTCCGGCCATCCTTTGAACCGCTTTGTCAAAAGTATCGTCAATCCTCGCAAAGTCTACAATATGATAGGTTGCCATGAGGCGGCCAGAATAGTAGGCGTAGCTGCAGACTCCCATGGACAGCCCATCCGAAAGCATTTCAAGGAACGCGAACCTCAGCACGATGTGATCCGTATCAACCATTATGCCGTAAGGTCGTTTGAAGAGTTCCAGGAAAAGCAGAGACGTGGCCGGGCAAGTGGACGAGAGACAACCGTCGAATTGTCTTACTTCACGAAGTACGACCTCAATGATGTCGAGGAACTGCGATAAGGGGCGTGATGTGTGTGGCTTTGCATAGACATGCAAAAGTCGGAATACGAATAGGACAAACGTACCTGCGAGGATGAATGTATAGATTAAACTGATTACCTACTTATGATGGATATAGACTTGGTATATTTGTGGGTGAATGGCAATGATCCAGCGTGGGTGGCCAGACGCAATGCATGTATAGGCAAACCTACGGACAAGCAGGAAAACTGCGATGCCCGATATGCCGACAGTGGTGAACTGAAATACAGCCTGCGCTCTGTGGAGAGATATGCGCCATGGATACGCAAGATATTCATTGTGACAGACCATCAGGTACCCGAGTGGCTTGACACGTCTAACACTAAAGTTCAGATTGTTGACCACACGGATATCATGCCGGCAGAGTGCCTTCCTTGTTACAATTCGGCCTTGATAGAGCACTTCTTGCATCGTATACCAGGTCTTTCGGAGCACTTCCTCTATGCCAATGACGATATGTACATCAATCAGCCTGTCACGCCACAAAGTTTTTTTGCGACGGACGGTATGCCCATCATATACCTCATTCGCAAGCGTTTTAGAAAGCAGGCTCTCTCGCTGCTTTTCTTTGTCAGAGGCAAATTGCTGAAGAAGGTGCCCAACCTCAATGTAATGGCTATCAGCAATGCTTCATTGCTGGTTGAAAAGAGGTATGGCAAGTACTACGGTCATAAGCCCCATCATAATATCGATGCTTATCTGAAGAGTACCTTTGAGCGTGTGGAACAGATGTTTGCAGAGGAACTCAAGTCCATGTATCCCCACCATATGCGTTCGCCTAAGGACATCCAGCGTTGCCTCTATTCGTATGTCGATCTGGCAGAAGGGCGTGGCCATCTGCGATTTGTATCTCAGGAGCACTCTTTTAGAATCCATGTCAATCACAGAGAGTTGTATGATGCGTTTGAGAGGCTCCATCCCGTATTCTTTTGCATGAATGACACGGAGCATGCTACCGATGATGACAGAATCCATTCCATAGCCTTCTTGAACCGTCTCTTCCCCGAGAAGTCTCAGTTTGAGAAATAATAGCAGTCACTCACAAAACGAAAACTTATGGAAGCAGTGATGGATGTAGACTTGGTATATCTTTGGGTAAATGGCAGCGATCCTGCGTGGGTGGCTAAGCGCAATGCGTGCATCGGGCAAGTCACGGGTCAGCAAGAGAACTGTAAGGGACGATACGAGGACAGCGGAGACCTAAAATATAGCATACGCTCTGTAGAAAAATATGCCCCTTGGATACGTAAGATATTCATAGTCACTGATCAGCAGGTGCCAGACTGGCTGGATACGTCCAATCCCCGGGTCTGCATCGTGGACCATACCGAAATCATGCCTGCCGAAAGTCTGCCTTGCTTCAACTCGGCCCTTATAGAGCAGTTTCTGGGCAACATCCCCGGTCTTTCAGAGCATTTCCTCTATGCCAACGATGACATGTATATCAATCAGCCCGTTACTCCACACACTTTCTTCGCGGAAGACGGCTTACCCATGCTCTTTATGAATCGGAAACCTTTTCGCAAGCTGGACTTCTGGCTCCGCGAGAAAGTGCTTGGCAAGCGCCTGAGTCCCTATCTGCAGACCATCCGGAAGGCTTCCGATATGGTGGAGAAAAAATATGGGAAGTACACAGGAGATAAGCTCCATCACAATATCGATGCCTATCTGAAAAGCACTTTCCATATAGTCAATGAGAAGTTTGCCGAGGAACTCGCTCCCATGCGTACCCACCACATGCGTTCTACGGAGGATGTGCAGCGCTGTATCTACTCCTATGTGGCACGTTTTGAGAGGCGTGGGCACTTACGTTATGTCAATCAGCATCATTCGTTTCGCTTGCACATTGACAAGCGTTGGTTGTATCCCAAGTTTGAGCGGTATCGTCCCGTGCTGTTCTGCCTGAATGACTCTGAGTACGTCACCGACGACGACCGTCGTTTTGCCATAGAGTACGTAAGCAGGCTTTTCCCGGAAAAGTCGCAGTTTGAGAAGTAAGGTACTCCCTCATTGATATGTCAAGGGCTGGCTTGTATGTGCAAGCCAGCCCTTGATGGTTTGTAGGATGGTATCTTTCTCTATCCTTTGTAGTCCTCGCTCGTGGTGACGTTTTGTGTGTTGGAAGGGTCGCTGTCTGCATTGCGAAACCAGTCACTGTACTCGATGTAGTGGGCGGCATAGGTCTTGTTGAGTGCCTGAGCCTGTTCGGGATCCACTTTCTTGATGAACTTGGCTGGTACGCCACCCCAGAGTTCTCCGTCACCTATCTGCGTGTTGCTCAGTACCAAGGCACCGGCAGCCACGATAGCGCCTTTGCCCACAACGGCATGGTCCAGCACGGTTGCACCCATGCCCACAAGAGCACCGTCCTTCACCTCACAGCCATGCAATGTGACGCTGTGTCCGATGGTTACGTCATCTCCCAAGATGCAAGGAGCCTTTCCGTTGAGGGTGTGGATGCAAGAGTTGTCCTGTACATTGGTACGATTGCCGATCTTGATGAAGTGCACGTCGCCACGGATTACGGCGTTGAACCAAACGGTGCAGTCGTCGCCCATCTCTACGTCGCCTACGATGACGGCACCTTCGCTAAAATAGCAGTGGCGTCCAAATCGGGGTGCAGGCATGCCTGCGAGTTTCTTTATGATTGCCATAAGGGGTATTTAGTTTCGGAATTTGAAAAATATGATTGAATATGTGCAAAGGTAATCATTTTTTTATAACTTTGCATTAAAGTTAATCAAAAATCATAAGGATGGAAAACATAAATGAGCGTGTTGCGCAGTTACGCGCGTGGATGCAAACGCAAAATCTGGATGCAATGGTGGTTCCTACGATGGATCCACACAACTCGGAATATGTGGCAGAGCACTGGCAGTGTCGTCGCTGGATAAGCGGGTTTACAGGAAGTGCGGGTACTGCTGTCATCACTCAAGACGATGCCCGCCTTTGGACCGACTCACGCTATTGGCTTCAGGCCGAGGAACAGTTGACAGGTACCCCCTTCTCCTTGATGAAGGACTTGGTGGATGAGACGGTCAACGAATGGCTTTGTGCCCAAAGTGCTGAACAAGAAAGCTTCTTGATAGGATACTGTGAGGATATGATGGTGCCGGATCTCGAGGACGACCTCTTCGATGGCTTGGACGCCCTGCCCGTGGCCGAGGATCCATTCGATCTCCTCTGGAAAGACCGTCCTTCCTTCCCCTTGAGTCAGGCTGAGATGGTGCCTGATGAGTTGGCCGGAGAGCCAGCGTATAGCAAGCTTGGTAAGTTGGTCAACTGGATGATTAGTGAGGACGTGGACGAGTTGCTCGTCACCGAACTGTCTGAAATCATGTGGACACTCAATTTGCGTGGCGATGATATCCCCTACAATCCTTTCATCGTCTCCTTCCTTCTTTTGCGTACCACAGGTGCTCATGTCTTCTATGTGCATAAGGAGCAACTCTCTGAGGCAATTCTGACCTATCTCGACGAGCTGGGTATCTCTGTGGCTCCCTACGATGAGGCTCCACGAGAACTGGAGGGTGAGACGCCTATCAGCTATTGGAGAGCCATCAAGAATGAAACGGAGATTGCGGGTTTCAAAGAGGCTCACCTGAGAGATGGAGTGGCCATGGTGCGTTTCCTCCGTCGACTCGACGAGTGGGCTGCCGATGAGCAGGCAGAACCTTTGACGGAGATAGGTGTCGACAAGATGCTTACCGCTTTGCGAGCAGAAGAGAAGGGTTTCCGCGGACTTTCCTTTGAAACCATCTCTGGCTATGGTCCTCACGGTGCAGTGGTTCACTACGAGCCCACTCCTGAGACGGATGTGCCCTTGGAGCGCAAGAGCCTTTTGCTGCTGGACAGTGGCGGCCACTATGACTGTGGCAGTACGGACATCACGCGTACCATCCCTCTCGGTCCTTTGACCGATGAAGAATGCAAGGTTTACACCTTGGTTCTGAAGGGCCATCTGCAACTGCAACATATGCAGTTCCCTGAAGGTACAGTAGGTCTGCAGCTCGACACCGCAGCTCGCATGGCAATGTGGAAAGAGGGATACGACTTCGGTCATGGTACCGGTCATGGGGTAGGACACCGACTGGGTGTGCACGAAGGCCCTTGCCAGATACGCAAGAATTGCAGACGTGATACCACCATCCCCTTCCATGCTGGTCAGAACTGTACCGACGAGCCTGGTATCTATGTAGCAGGAAGATTTGGCGTTCGCCACGAGAATACCATGCTCTGTGTGGAGGCAGGTGAGACGGATTTTGGCAAATTCCTGAAGTTCGAACCTCTTACACTTTGTCCTTATGACCTGCGTCCCATCGTGGTCGGAATGCTTACCAAAGAGGAACTCGAGTGGCTCAATGCCTACCATGCACAAGTGAGAGAGACACTCACGCCGTTGCTGCCAGATGAGGCCGACAAGGCTTGGCTCGCACAGGCTACAAGGCCTCTTAGCAGGTAGGTTTGCCAACAGTACTTTATAAAATAGTGTTATTCCGCAAAAAATATTTTACCCGAAGGGGTCTCTTTCGGATATTTTGATTATCTTTGCCCCAAATAGAAACTTCAAACATTTAAATAATCAAAACTATGGCTTTTTTAACTGACGAGAAACTCGTTATCGTAGGTGCCGGTGGTATGATCGGCTCAAACATGGTGCAGAGCGTCCTGATGCTCGGTCTTACTCCCAACATCTGTCTGTATGATATCTATGAGCCCGGTGTTCATGGTGTTTACGACGAGATGTGCCACTGTGCCTTCCCCGGTGCAAACCTCTCTTACACCGTTGATCCCGCTGAGGCCTTCACTGGTGCTAAGTATATCATCTCTTCAGGTGGTGCTCCCCGTAAGGAGGGTATGACCCGCGAGGACCTGCTGAAGGGCAACTGCCAGATTGCAGCTGACTTCGGTGAGAACATCAAGAAGTACTGCCCCGATGTAAAGCACGTTGTAGTTATCTTCAACCCCGCTGACGTTACCGCTCTTACCGCGCTGATCCACTCAGGTTTGAAGCCCAACCAGCTCACCTCTCTCGCAGCTCTCGACTCAACTCGTCTGCAACAACAACTCGCTCAAGAGTTCAAGGTACAACAAGATAAGGTTACCGAGGCTTATACTTATGGTGGCCACGGCGAGCAAATGGCTGTATTTGCTTCTAA
>JAZLII010000062.1:0-6763 GCA_045617275.1 Bacteroidaceae bacterium | reverse complement strand
AACGGCAAGTCCATCTTCCTCCCCGCAGCCGGCTGTCTCAACTATCAGGGCAAATACGGACAATACCAGAAGGGCTACTACTGGACCGCCGACGTCAACGCAGACACTCCCAAAGAGTGCTACTACCTGTACTTCGGCATGGAAAAGCAAGGCACATACAGCCAGGATCGCTACGCAGGTCGCTGTATCCGAGCCGTGTGCGGCAAGTAAAAAGCCTGGCAAAGTGCCATTTTCGGCAAGCTATTTCGTTTTTAGATATAAACTTGATAAATAACTGACAAACAACGGATTGCATGGTTCTTGTGAATTTTTTGTGAATTCACGGATGCATTTGTGAATTTTTTGTGAATTCCATTTTGATGCATCATCCACATTTTTTACCTACATTTGCAACGAAAACCAAAAACATCATGATTATGAAAACACGACAACTATCTCTTCAATGGGGCAGAAAGGCCATGATGGTCGTGGCTGCAGCCCTGCTGGTGTTGACAAACATCTTTACAACTGATGCGGCAGAAAAGAAAAAGAAGGACTTCTATCCTCCCTTCGAGGATGGTGTAGTGTGGATCTTCCAAAACGGTGAGGCCAAGGTGAAGACGGCCGACGGCGTGGAGGCTGGCATGAAGGTCAGCGAGGTGCCCGGCTATCTGAAGAAGTACAAGGCCTTCAAGACCACACGCATGACGCTCAGGCCGATGTACGACTTCAAGTTGGCCGACATGCAGCCTTATGCAGAGAAGTTGGCAGAGATAGGCATACACGTCTCTGTGGCCAACAACGAGGAGATGCTGGGCCACATGACCATGCCCGAGTACCGACGTGCCTGGATCAAGGACGAGGGCGACGGCAAGTACACCTTCCTCCTGTCGACCAACACCGCAGAGACGATAAGATGGACTGGTACTCAGCTTAGGAATGCAGACCTGACGGTGACTGGCGACCTGGAGCTGATGAAGAAGTGGATCGGCCTCTTCGACGGTCACGGCGTGGCCATCTTCCCCAAGGAGATGCCCTACAGCGATGCTGAGGCCATGGCTCAGGCTGCCTGGAAGCGCGGCATAGGCCAGGTGTCGCTGGTATGGCAGAAGGAGAATGAGAGCGTGACGAAGAGCTATATCACGCTGATACCCAGCGGCAGCAAGTGGAGCAAGGAGTATCCCAATATGAGAGCGAAGGATGTGGCTCGACGTCAGAATGAGAAGGTATCGTCCGACTACTTCGGCGCAGGCAAGCGCATCTCCAATCCTCGTGTGATGAACAATCTCAACAGCACGTTTTTCCATGTGACGGACGTCATCAAGAACGACAAAGAAGTGATCCTCGTATTTGACTCCCATCAGGGCAACGACCTCTGGCTGACGGGTATCACGGGCATGGAACTGAGAGCCAACGGAAAGTCCTACAAGCAGACCCAGTACGAGGGACTGAAGGGCTTCGAGAAGGTGTACTTCTGGAGTCCTGCCTCGGGCTACTATGTGCAGAGCGTGCATTTTGAAGCCATACCCGGCGATGTCAATACGGTGGACATCTACGACAGCGAGGACGGTTCGCTGGCCATGAAGGGACTGCAGGTGTCCGACGACACTTCTGCCTTCGACAGCTACAGCTACGAGAGACTGAATGCCTACGACAAGCTCAAGACCGTACATATCCATGAAGATACCCCCGACTATATCCGTGTAACACGTGTGGAATTTACCGAGCAGGAGACCACCTTCTATGTGGAGATGGCTATCATGGAGCCTCACTCCTTCCTGGGCCATGTGGGTAGCGACTTCACCCTCAAGCTGGCCGATGGTATGACAATCAAGCCCTTGCGCTATGAGGGCGTACCCGTGGACGAAGACTTCGACCGCCATGGCGACCACGTGGTGACCTATTTCCAGCTCGTCTTCCCCCGTATCAATAAGGATGTATGGGAGATGGGTGCATCGGATATGACAGGAACCATCTGCCATGAGCCTCTCAAGTTCCACCTGGTGCCTGAGGCTATCCAAAAGAAGGAACAGGAAGAAAGGCTCAAGGACACCGGGGGGCACTACCTTACGATTCGCGACGGCGAAATAGTAAGAACCGTTGCAAAAAACCAGAAGGACGACTACCAGCCCGACCTGGAGAAGTATCGCAGGGATATGACCGTGGGCAAGGCCGTCGACCTGGGACTCTCGGTACTGTGGGCCGACATGAACCTGGGCGCCACCAAGCCTGGAGAGATGGGCCACTATTTCACCTGGGGCGATGCAGAACCCATTGTCCTCGACTCTGTCGACTTGGGGAATCGTCGTGGCTGGTACAACTACCGCTGGTGCAAGGGCTCGGAGAAGACCCTGCGCAAGTACAACACCAAGGAGGAGAGTGGTACCGTGGACAATATCCCCGTGGTCTTGCCCGATGACGATGCTGCCACCATGCTTTGGAAAGAAGGATGGCGTATGCCCAGCAAGGAAGAGATGGACGAACTGCTCACCAAGTGCAAGTGGGAGTGGGCGGTACAGGACTTCGTACAGGGCTATAAGGTGACTGGCCCCAACGGCAAGTCCATCTTCCTCCCCGCAGCCGGCTGTCTCAACTATCAGGGCAAATACGGCCTGTACGAGAAGGGCTACTACTGGACTTCCGACGTCAACGAAGATACTCCCAAGGAGTGCTACTACCTGTACTTCGGCAAGGAGAAGCAAGGCACATACAGCCAGGATCGCTACGCAGGTCGCTGCATCCGAGCTGTCATAGAACCCAAAGGCTTTAAGGGCGGCATCTCCGTCGAGGAGTTCAACAGACTGGGAAGCAAAAACAAAAACACCAAGGGACGTATCAGCAACTAAGGTTGATAAACGCACAAACGAGCAGCCGAGGTCTACGAATGGCTAAGGTCTACGAAAAACCTTACAACCTTACAACCTTACAACCTGATTATCTTACAACCGATCACATTAAATTAGGTTATAAATAAACTGAAGCAGATCTTCAGTCCCTATTGAGTCAATAGTTGAGGCCCGCCAATCCGAGAGGACAGGCGGGCTTTTTCATGAGAATGGGACTTTTCGACAAAATCTAGGCAGAAATGTGTAGAAATCTGGGTGGAATATGAAAAGAAATGTGTATATTCGCACCCCAAACATACCTATGATACCAAGATGAAAAGAATACTCCTATTGCTTACAGCCTTTGCGCTGCTCAGTTCGTTTGTTCCCAAAAGACATGTCGTAACCCTCTACATGATAGGTGATTCCACCATGGCCAACAAGCCTCTGGACAAAGAAAACCAGGAGCGAGGTTGGGGCATGGTGCTCGGCGATTTTCTGCAGGGAGACATCCTGGTGGACAATCATGCCGTGAACGGACGCAGTTCGAAGAGCTTCATCGACGAAGGTCGCTGGGACACCGTGCTTGGTCGACTGCAGAAGGGCGACTATGTGGTCATCCAGTTTGGCCACAACGATGAGAAGCCCAAGGAAGATCGTCATACCGATCCCCAGACTACCTTCCGTGCCAATCTCATGCGCTTTGTCAACGAGGCACTCAGTAAGGGGGCAAAGCCCATCCTGATGAATTGCATTGTGCGCCGCAAGTTTGACGAGGCCACACCTGGCCGTCTCACCGATACGCATGGTGAGTATGCCGTGGTGCCTGGGCAGGTGGCACGTGAGATGAAGGTGCCCTATGTCGATGCTCATGCCCTGACGCACGACTTGGTGGAAGGCTATGGTCCAGAGCGTTCCAAGGACCTCTTCATGTGGATAGCGGCAGGCAAGTATGAGTTTGCCCCTGACGGAAAACAAGACGATACCCACCTCAACGTGTATGGTTCGCACGTTGTGGCGCAGCTGTTGCTCAACGAGATGGTTCGTCAGGAACCCAAACTGAAGAAATATGTGAAGAAAGGGGTGAGCAGCGACGACTGGAACCCCACAACTATGGAGTAGGCAAGCTGCTGATACACCATGTGTACTATTCGTCTTGAGCACCTTTGCAACCCGCCAACTCCTCCTCATCCCCCCCTATGCAATCTTTCACCCCCATGAGAAATCTACTGATCAAAAGCCTCCTCCTTTGTGTGGTGCTGTTTTCTGCAAGTTGTATGGCAAAGGCCTTCCGGCATCCAGGCCTCTTGCACACCGATGCCTCCATCCTGCGCATGCAACTGCTTTGCCGTGCCAACAACCCTGTAGCCATGGGGTCCTATCGCAAGTTGGCGGCCGATGCCAAGGCACGGTCCGACTATCAGATGCGTGGTCCCTACGACATCATCGCCCGGGACGGACAATATGGCAAGACGAAGGGACCTTGTGAAAACGACTTCCTCGCAGCCTACTACAATGCCTTGCTCTTTGTCATCCAGGGTGAGCAGGCCCATGCAGCCAAGGCGATGGAAATCATCCGTGCATACAGCCGTAAGCTCATGCGCATAGACGGGCACGACGCTCCGCTCTGTGCAGCCCTGCAGGGATTCATCTTGATCAATGCCTGCGAACTGATGCGTCACACACGAGGTACAGGCTGGACAAGAGACGACACGGAGCGCACCGAAGGCATGTTTCGTCAAGCCTTCCTGCCGGTGCTCGATGAGTTTGACCGTCAGTCGCCCTATGCCAATGGCAACTGGGGCGCGGCCGTCTGCAAGATGCGCATGGCCATAGGGGTCTATGCCAACGACCAAGCACAGTATAGCCGAGCCACAGACTACTTCCTGCAAGGTCATGATGACGGAGCCTTGCCCCACTATGTGGCAGAGAGTGGACAATGCCAGGAGTCGGGGCGTGACCAGGCTCACGTCATGCTCGGACTGGGGCAGCTGGCAGAGATCTGCGAGGTGGCCTGGTCGCAAGGCGATGATCTGTATGGAGCACTCGACAATCGCGTGATGAAGGGCTACGAATACACCTCTCAGGCCAATCTGGGCTATGAGGTGCCTTTCTTCACCTGGCAAGACCTGACGGGCAAATACTGTCGCTGGACTTGCTTGAGCGACGGAGCTCGCGGGCAATGGCGTGCAGTATTTGAGATAGCCTACAACCACTATGTGGGACGATGCCACCTCTCCATGCCTTATACCGCCCGAGTCCTGGGGCACTATGTACGTCCAGAGGGAGCCGGATTTACCTGCGACAATCCGGGATTTGGGTCGTTGCTATTCTACCAAGGCACCGATGTGGATAGTACCACCCCTGTGCCAGAGCCCAAGCGATTTGTGATGAATGAGAAGCGCGACTATTCTGTCACGGAGGAGCCTGTCATCAAGTTGCAAGGCATAGCACGCCTCTCGCTGGTGCGTACCGTAGATTGTTGGCCCGAATACTGGGACTTGCAACCCGTGCGCCATATGGGCAATACCTATGAGTATGAACCCAAAGGTGCTCTCTCGCGCAATTGTTATCGCTTTGGCGAGGGTCGAGAGAAGACCACCTTTGTGGCCGAGGAGTAAGCCTTGCCCATGCGTCAGGGGAGGAGAGTGTCTGGGATGACTCATGCACACCCTTCTGCAGACCGCTGGAGGGAAGAGGCTAAAAAAACGAGTGCAAAATAGGAATATTTACACGAAATATTCGTAACTTTGCGCCAGATAAAAGAAGAAACAACAGAGTGCTTGGTAAACCTCTTTAAAAACAAGAAACAATGATCAACGAAACTGCATTGGTGGTCTTCAGCGGCGGACAGGACTCCACCACCTGTCTTTACTGGGCGCTGAAGGAGTTCAAACACGTCAAGGCTATCACCTTCAAATATGGCCAGAAGCATGTATTGGAGGTAGAACTGGCCAAGAAGATAGCTGAGCGAGAAGGCGTGGAGTGGGAGATGATGGACGTGAGTTTCATCAGTCAGCTCAGCACCGGATGCTCCCTGACAGACACCTCCCTGGAGATAGAAGAGGAGAAGGAGGAAGGCAAACTCTGTCCCTCAACCTTCGTGCCCGGTCGCAACATGTTCTTCCTCAGCATAGCTGCCGTGAGAGCCCGCGAGATGGGCATACGCCACATCGTGACCGGTGTGAGCCAGACCGACTACAGCGGCTATCCCGACTGCCGCGACGCCTTCATCAAGAGCCTCAATGTGACGATGAATCTGGCTATGGACGAGCAGTTTGTGCTGCACACTCCCTTGATGTGGATAGACAAGGCACAGACTTGGGAGATGGCCGACCATCTCGGCGTGCTCGACATCATACGCCACGACACCCTCACTTGCTACAATGGCATCCCCGGCGATGGTTGCGGCCATTGTCCTTCATGTAAGTTGCGCCGCGAGGGACTGGAGAAATACTTGAACGAATTGAAAATTGAAGGCCGCGAGTAAGCGAGAGCAGAGCATCAAGCTTGCTTGAATGCTATGCCGAGCAGGAGCGGGCTCGAGGCGTAGCCTCAAAATTGAAGGCGCGAGTAAGCGAGAGCCATGATAAGCAGCTTAATCATGGCCGAGCAGGAGCGGACTAGAGGCAAAGCCTCAAAATTGAAAATTCTCCTACTCATTGGCAGATCTTTCTACTTTATTAGTTCTTAATTGAATATATGGCAGAGAATAGAGAAAATGAGGGCTTGCAGGCCCTTGGCAAGAAGACGGAGTATAAGCAGGACTATGCGCCTGAAGTGCTGGAAGCCTTCCAGAATAAGCACCCCGAGAATGACTACTGGGTACAGTTCAACTGTCCCGAGTTCACCAGCCTTTGTCCCATCACCGGTCAGCCCGACTTTGCAGAGATACGCATCTCCTACCTGCCTGATGTCAAGATGGTAGAGAGCAAGAGCCTCAAACTCTATCTCTTCAG
>JAZLII010000061.1:0-2076 GCA_045617275.1 Bacteroidaceae bacterium | reverse complement strand
AGAAGGCTGCAGAGGCTGCTGCTAAGGCAGAGGCTGAGGCTGCTGAGGCAGAGGTACCCGCTGAGGAGGCTCCCGCAGAAACTGCAGAGGCTTAAAAAACACAATCACGAACAAATATTCAATAGATTTCTTTCAAACAAGCATATGAAGGGTTACGCCGTGAGGCGCAACCCTTTCTTCTTTGAAGAAAACTATCGGGAAGGGAAACAAACATTTTTCCATTGCACCTACAAAAAGTACGAATTATAGTGGCACAATTAGAATATTATTCGTAACTTTGCAATGCATTTGAAAGGAGGACGCCAGCCTCTCGCTGATTCTCCCAGAACTACAATATATACTATAATGAAGCTCATCGTATTGAGTACACCGGATTTTTATGTCGAAGAGGACAAGATCATCACCGACCTCTTTGAAGAAGGATTGGACACATTGCACCTGCGCAAGCCCGAATCCGAGCCCGTGCTCTCAGAAAGACTTCTATCGCTCATCCCCGAGCAATACCATAGCCGCATCATGGTGCACCATCACTTTTACCTCAAGGAGGAATACAACCTGATGGGCATCCACCTCAATCGCAGAAGCCCCATCGTGCCTCAAGACTATAGAGGCAAGAAGTCACGTTCTTGCTATTCCCTGGAAGAATTGTCTGAAGCGCGAGGTAGTTTTGACTATTGTTGCTTGGACAACGTATTCGACAGCATCTCCAACCCCATAAAGAAAAGTACGCTCTCGCACGATGAGATCAAAGATGCAGCCCGAAGAGGCCTGATCGACAGAAAAGTCATGGCTATGGGTGGCATCACACTCGAAAACATCGAGCAGGTGCAAGAGATGGGATTCGGAGGAGCCATCGTTTGTGGCGATCTCTGGAGCAAATTCGACATTCATGGTGCTCGCGACTACAAAAATCTGCTGAAGCACTTCCGGCTTCTCCGCAACGCGACCCTGTAAGCTGCCGGCTCTCCCAGGCGGCCCCATCTCACCCTCATCCTTCAAGAATAAGGACGCAAAAAGAAAACGGCTAATCAACCAAATAAAAATAAACACCTAAACATAAAGACTCACATGAGCGACAACAAATCCTTCTTGGTATTCTCCGGTACCGCTACACGCTATCTTGCAGAGAAGATCTGTTCTGCCTTGGATTGTCCTCTGGGCAACCTTGTTATTACCAAATTTGCTGATGGCGAATTCTCGGTATCCTACGAAGAGAGCATACGTGGCAAAGATGTATTTCTGGTGCAAAGCACCTTCCCTTCAAGCGACAATCTGATGGAGTTGCTGCTGATGATCGATGCAGCAAAACGTGCTTCTGCCCGTACCATCAACGCCGTGATCCCTTATTTCGGTTGGGCACGCCAAGATCGCAAGGACAAGCCACGTGTATCCATTGGAGCCAAGCTGGTAGCCGACATGCTGAGCGTAGCAGGCATCACACGCCTCATCACCCTCGACCTTCATGCAGATCAGGAGCAGGGCTTCTTCGACTGTCCCGTCGACCATCTCTACGCAAGTAGCGTCATGCTGCCTTACATCAAGGAGCTGAACTTGGACAACCTGGTTATTGCCGCTCCCGACATGGGTGCGTCAAAGCGCGCTAATACTTATGCCAAGTTCTTCAACTGTCCTCTCGTACTCTGCAACAAGGTACGTACTCGCCCCAACGAGGTAGGCAGTATCACTGTCATTGGTGATGTCAAGGATGCCAATGTGGTACTCATCGACGACATGGTCGACACAGCAGGTACCATCACCCGAGCTGCCGACGTCATGATAGAGCATGGCGCTAAGTCCGTTCGTGCCATCGCAAGCCACTGCGTGATGAGTGGTCCCGCCAGTGAGCGCGTACAGAATAGCAAGTTGGAAGAGATCGTCTTCACCGACAGTATCCCCTACAGCAACCGTTGCGCAAAGGTGAAGCAGATCACCATCGCCAACCTGCTGGCAGAGACCATCCGCCGTGTAGAGGAGAACGAGAGCATCTCCAACCAATACCTTATCTAAAAGAGGACTATACATCTATTACTATATATAAGAATGGGAGTCTGCTTATCGTCGACTCCCATTTTTATA
>JAZLII010000060.1:0-9770 GCA_045617275.1 Bacteroidaceae bacterium | reverse complement strand
TGATGGCAGCCTTGATAGTCTCGCAGTCGAAACCAGCGAATCCTTCTGCTACGGCAGCACCCAGAGGAGTAGCAGCAGTGAAGGTGTCGGGCACATCGTAACCGAGACCGAGGATGGTCTCCTGGCTGATCCATACATTGTCATCACCGGTCATCATGCTGGGATAGCTGAAGAACAGGAATGCACGGGTGATCAGAGCCACATTGAAGTTGTTCATACCAGTACCACCGAAGATCTCCTTGGCAAAGATGACGCTGAAGGCAACAGCCAGAGCGAGAATCCAGAGAGGAGTGTTGACGGGGATGATGAGGGGGATGATGATACCGCTGACGAGGTAACCCTCAGCGATCTCTTCCTTCTTCCACTGAGCTACGGTGAACTCAATGCCCAGACCTACTACATAGCTGACAATCAGCTTGGGCAGCATAGCCAGGAAACCATACAGGAAGAGGTTGAGACAACCTACCTCGCTGCAAGGGCACTGGATGCCGGCAGCCAGAGCATTCTGGAAACCGATGTTGTAGCAACCGAAGAGCAGGGCGGGAACCAGAGCGATCACCACGAAGCTCATCAGACGCTTGCTGTCAAATGCATCGTGGATGTTCACGCTGCCCTGACGGCTTGTTGTATTGGGTACAAATGCAAAGCTCTCGAAACCCTCGAAGAGGCTGCGGAAAGCATGCAGCTTACCTCCCTCCTCGACAGAGGGACGAATATTATCGAAAATTTTCTTTAACGCTTTCATATATCTTTTAAACTTTTAAACTGTTAAACTTTTAACCTTTTATTATATAATAAGGTATATTAAGCGTTCTCACGACGCAGGATGTCGAGACCCTCGCGAACGATGCGCTGCAACTCCAGCTTAGAGCTGTCGACGAACTCAGCGATAGCGAAGTCCTCGGGTGCTACCTCGTAGATACCCAGAGCCTCCTGACGGTCGATGTCGCCAGTGATGATAGCCTTCACCAGATAGCCGGCGTAGATGTCCATGGGGAACACCTTGTCATACTCACCACCTACGATCATGTGGCGCTCGCTACCCTTCACACGGGCATCCAGCGCATACTCCTTCTTGGGGCAAAGCCAGCTCCAGTAGCTACGACTGGTGCTGAACTCCTTGCAGCGCAAGGGGTTGATCCAACCCATGAACTCGTCTACATCATCACCCTCGGGGATCACGTTCACCTCAGTGGCATGTGCTGCCAGATAGCCTTCCTTGCAGGTCTTGCAGCCGGTCATCACGTTGCCGTTGATGACGCGCAGGCTCTTGTCCTGGTCGAGCTGGCCATTGAGAAGGGTGGTCAACTGCTGACCGACCTTCACCTGGAAGTACTTGGGAGTCTTCACCTCGCTACCAGCCAGAGCGATGGTACGAGTGAGATCCACCTTGCCAGTGGTCATCAGACGGCCGATGAAGATCACCTCCTCACCGCTCAGTGTCCATACCACCTCGCCCTTGTTGATGGGGCTTACCTGATTGATCTGTACGCCTACGTTGCCAGCAGGAGCGGGACCGTCATAGAGGGTCACGTTGCAGTCCTTGGCACCCTTCAGGGCCTCGCTGGTCTGCTTCACGCTTACACCCAGCTCCACCTTAGCCAACTTGCTCAGTGCGCTGATACCAGCCTGGAACTCCTTCTCCTGACCCTTCAGCACATAGTCGAAGTCCTGGCTCAGGGGCATGCTGTTGAAGGCAGTCACGAAGATAGCCTTGGGCTTGTCCTCGGGATTTGCCACAACGTCGTAGGGACGGCTGCGGAAGAAGGCAAACAGACCACTCTCCAGCAAAAGCTCCTTGACGTCGCCCTTGACGTCAAACTCGCGAGCCACCTGCTCCTGGTCTGCCTTCACGCGGATGCTCAGCAACTTTCTGCGGTCACCGCGCTCCACCAGGCTTACCGTACCGCTGACGGGGCTCACAAACTTCAATTCGGGATGCAACTTGTCCACAAACAATGCATCACCAGCCTTGACGGTGTCACCTTCCTTGACAACCACCTTGGGCTTCACTCCTACGAAATCGTCGGGCACCAGCGCATATTCGCCGGGGCACACCACGGTAGCAGTTTCCAAAGCAGCCTTACCTTTCAGGTTCACGTCGAGACCTTTACGTAATTTGATTACTTTAGCCATATTTTGGAATTAATAAATATTGGTTATTCTTTTCACACTAACTATCAGATAGGCAATACGTCTTCAACGGGTGCGGGAGAGTGGCGAACGAGTGCCATTTTGCCCCATTTCACGGAGCTTTTCCACGCGTACGTGCATAGTATGCCCAATACGGGAACAAAATTACAAAAAAAAATTAAAAGTACTTTCCATAATAAGAGAAAATTCAAAATAAAGCATTAAATTTGTATTCGTTAATGACCATTTGTCAAGACTGAAAGCAGAATGAAACGACTGAAAAGCATACTCCGATGGGTAGTAGGCCTCTTGTTGGGTACCTACCTCACCGTCATTCTGCTCCTGTCCCTACCCTTCTTCCAGCACTGGGTGGCAGGCCTCGTGGCCGACGCCCTGTCTAAGCATGTCGGTTCACGTGTGGAGGTGGGCCGCGTACAGTTGGGACTTACCGGTCGCCTTATCGTCGACGACATCCGCCTTTGGGACCTCCAGGGCGAGGAGATGCTCTCCGTGGCACGTACGGGAGCCAAGATAGACCTCCTCCCGCTGCTTCGCGAAGGCGACATACACATCAACAATGCCCTGCTTTTCAGCGCCCATGCCCATCTCTATCAAGAGCAGCCCGACAGCGCGCACAATTTTCAGTTCCTCATCGACGCCTTCAAGTCTGCCGACGAGGAGCAGAAGCCGATGCCGCACATCTCCATCAGCAGTATACTGGTGCGCCACACCTCGGTCCACTATGACCAGCGTTGGAAACCTGAGACACCGGGGCGCTTCAACCCCGCGCACCTTGGCATCAGCGAACTGAGTCTCGCCGCCCAGCTGCACCGTCTTTGCCAAGACTCACTCTCGCTGAGCTTGCGCAAACTAAGCCTCACAGAGCAGAGCGGACTGCAGATCAACAACCTTCAGGCAGAGGTAGAAAAGGAAGACGACATCATCCGAATTCTTGACTTCCAGTGCACCACGCCACACAGCCATCTCGCACTGGGCGACACCCGCATCGACTTGCAGCAGAAGAAGGCAGAGGGCAGCCTGGATGGCCACGTGACACCACGCGACTTCAAAGCGCTCTACTTGCCTCTGGCCGATATCCATACCGACATCGATACGCGTCTCTCCTACGAGCTCGACACGCTCTCGGTTCGTCTCTCGGACCTCACGCTCACCACGTCGGACCATGCGCTCGACATTGACTTGCCTTTTATCAATGCCAACTATCTGAAAGACAGTCTCACATACGTTTCTGTTAAAGCAAAGCATATAGCCACTTCGCCCGATGTGCTCCATCTCGTCACACCATTTGTCAAAGAGTTGCCCTCGACTGCAGAGCGACTTGTCACGGCTCTTGGCGAGACCAGTCTTCAGGGAGAAGCTCAGTGGCAAGGGGAGACAGGCACCTTCGACCTCGACCTCACCACAGCACTCGGTCCGCTTTCCGCTGAGGGTTCGGCCAGTCGCAAGAAGGTGTCGGCCCAGTTGTCTACCGATGGATTCAAGGTAGGAAATATTCTTACGGCATTGCAAGACCGGAAGGCAGCCGACTCCATCCCTCTCATCGGCACAGTGGCTCTCACTGCCGAGGCCGACCTCACCCTTCCCCAGAAGCCTGCAAAGGACGCCCCCATCTGGAACAAACTGCCCAATGGACACCTGAAGGCTGCCATACACGAGGCTGCCATCAACCGGTATACCTATCACAATGTCAACGTGGACTTGCTGCGACAAGGCGAGCTATGCGACATACGTCTCGCAGCGAAGGATCCCGCCCTTACGCTCGACTTCCAAGGCAATGCGCATCTCTCTGCGGCTGGGCATGCCTTGCAGGGATTGCTCGACGTGGAGCACTTCCGGCCTCAAGACCTTCACCTGATGAAAGAGGGGCTGGTGGACGTTCGCACGAAGGTGGGCATAGACGTAGCTGGCAGCGAGTGGCACAACATCACGGGCGACGTGTCCATCCCCCATATCATCGTCACCGACGAGGAGGGTACCGTGACACTCTCAAGCCTCCAGGTGGAGAGCAGCCTGAAAGAGGGACTACGCCACGTGTCGCTGACGAGTCCCTACATCAAGGGCAAGGCCGATGGGCACTTTGAGTGGAACGACCTGGCACAGTACCTCCAGCAGACCGTACATCAGTGGATACCAGGCATCGTGAAGGCTCCCTCTGCCACACCTTCCACCTGCCAGGCCGACTTCTCACTGACCGTCACCGACCCCACCCCGCTGGAGCGCTTCGCCGGCATACCTCTGCGCCTAAAGGACGGCCCCTTGCAACTGAATGCCTTGGTCGACACGGAGCAGGACTTGCTCAATGTCTATGCCGACGCACCCAGCATAGGATATGGCAGCGAGGACTTGCTGCACTTCTGCTTCTCTACGCAGAGCCAGCACCAGAAGATGTCCACGCGACTCTCTGCCAGCCGTATCATGAAAAACAATCCCGTCGACATAGCACTCCACATCGATGCAGAGGACCAGCTCCTCACCACCCGTCTGAGTTGGGACGACCACCTGGACCCCGTCACCAGCGGTGCCATCGCCTTGCGAGGCAACGTCTTGCGCGAGGACAATCAGGTGGCCATCGAGGGCGAGGTGTTGCCCACTTCCCTGCAGATCGGCGACACACTTTGGAACATACACCCCACTCGCATCCACTTCCACGACGGTGTGCTGGGCGTACAGGACTTCCGCATGACGATGGAGGACGACGATCGCTGGCTGGCCGTTCACGGCAATGCCTCGAAGAGTCCGGAGGATACGCTTCTGGTGGACCTCAAGGGCATCGAACTGGGCTACATCTTCGACCTCGTACACGTCAAGCCACTCTCGCTGCGCGGTCTCGTCACAGGCCATCTCTATGGCACCCATCTCTTCGCGCAACCTGAGGCTCACGGACACGTCGTCGTGCCTCACATCCTCTTCAACGAGGGCGACATGGGCACGCTCGACGCGCAACTGGCCTGGGGAGCCACACCGGGCAACCTCGAGATAGACGCTCGCATAGAGGACAAGGCCAACCAGGCTTGGCTCGATGCCAACGGCTACCTGCATCTCATCAAGGATCCCACGCAGTCGCTCGACCTGAAGTTCGACTGCCACCGGGCCAACCTGCACTTCATGAACCGCTACGTAGGTGGCATCATGGAGGATGTGGAGGGTCGTGCCACGGGTAAGGTCAACGTCTACGGCACCTTTGGCGACGTGGACCTCTCCGGCGACGCGGACATCGAGGAGGCGGCGCTCACCATCCCTTCGCTCAACACGCGCTACCATGTGCTCAACGAGCATGTCTCCCTGCGCCCCGACGGCCTCGAACTCAAGAACATCACGGGCTACGACCCACAGGGCGGCCCCGGCATACCCGACCATTTTGCCACCGTCAACGGACGCATATCCTACAGTCACTTCCGCGACATGCGCTTCAACTTCAACGTCACCGGACAGAACGTGCTCGCCTACAACTTCCCCGAGCCCGACGACCTTCCCTTCTGGGGCGTGGTCTATGGTACGGGAGGTGTGCAGATAAGTGGTAGTCCCGGCCAGACCAACATAGACATCGACGCACGTCCCACCACTGGCACACAGCTTGTCTATAAGGTATCTACGCCCGAGACGCTCACGAAGAGTAAGTTTATCACCTTCGTGGACAGCGACGATGCCGACACTGACGACGAGGATGACGATGACGACGACGACGATGAGGACAAGCCTGAGGGCGACATGACCATCAACTTCAACATCGATCTCACCCCCGAGGCTGAGATGCGCTTGCTGATGGATCCCCGTGCGGGGGACTACATCTCGCTCTACGGAAGCTCGCGTCTGCGCGCCACCTATTATAATAAGGGTAACTTCCGCATGTACGGCACCTATCGCGTGGACCACGGCACCTACCGCATGTCCATCCAGGATGTCATACGCAAGGACTTCCAGTTCCGCCAGGGTGGCACGATAGTCTTCGGCGGTCCTCCTTTTGAGGCCGACCTGGGCCTGCAGGCCATCTACACCGTGCCCAGCGTATCGCTCAACGATCTCTCGGCTCGTGGTACGTTCTCCAACAACAACGTGCGTGTCAACTGCATCATGAATCTCGGTGGCAAGGCCGGCGAACCTCGCGTCACCTTCGACTTCGACATCCCCAATGTCAACGACGACGAGCTGCGCATGGTCCGTTCGCTCATCTCCACCGAGGAGGAGCGCAACCTCCAGGTCATCTACCTTCTGGGCATCGGCCGCTTCTATACCTACGACTACACGGGCACGCAGGCACAGAGCAGCACGGCGATGAACTCACTGCTCTCCTCCACCCTCTCCGGACAGCTCAACCAGGTGTTCTCCAACCTCATGGGAGGCAATCAGAACTGGAACATCGGTGCCAATCTCTCCACCGGCGACATGGGCTGGAGCGACATGGACGTGGAGGGTATGCTCTCCGGCCGTCTGCACAACAACCGCCTACTCATCAACGGCAACTTCGGCTATCGTGACAACCCCGTGGCCGCCAGCAACTTCATCGGCGACTTCGACCTCCAGTGGATACTCAACAAGCAGGGCAACCTCATCCTCAAGGCTTACAGTGAGACCAACGACCGCTACTTCACCAAGTCGGCTCTCACCACCCAGGGTGTGGGCATTCTGCTCAAGAAGGACTTCATCCGCTGGACCGACCTCTTCAAGCGCAAGAAGAAGTAAGGGGACAATATACGAAATAAGGAACAGAAACTAAGGAAACTAGAATAAACGGAATAAACGGAATAGATTATTCCTATGCTTACTGCGAGAATGAAGGAAACTAAGGAAACTAGAATAAACGGAATGAACGGAATAGATTATTTCTATGCTTACTGCGAGAATTAATATTAAAAATTCCGTTTATTCCGTTCATTCTAGTTCCTTACCCTTTCAGCAGTCCTTGAATATATTTCATTCCGTTTATTCCGTTCATTCTAGTTCCTTACCTTCCCCCTCCCTCTTTCTAAGACCTATCTCTTACTTCAGCCTACGGCTGATAGAGCCGTACTCCACGGTGAGATTGATGGCAGGCACCCATCCCAGGTCATTGGAATAGCGGGTGAAATTGAAGTAAGGCTTGAAGCGGATCACGCGGCGGTGCTCATTGTTGTTGAGGTCATTGTACTTGATGTAGACGCGACGGTCCAGCGCAAGGTCGAGTATGCAGCCCAGTGCCAACTGCGGTCCCACGATCTCTATCTCGTGGCTTCCCTTCGGGGCCTGGAACTCCAGATCCTGCTGTCCGCCATCGTAGGTGCGTACGCCAAATCCGAGGAAGGGTGTCACCTCCAAGCGCTTCTGACCCTGCGAGAGATTGTAGCCGTAGGTGAGCATGCCACTGGCCGACTTGACGCTCTCCCCATCGTGTATGGTGCCATCAGAGCAGACGATATCCTTGTGGCAGCGGCCGCCGCCGAGCAAACCGATGTCGAGTCCCAGCATGTTGCGACGCCACAGGAACTGCAGTCCCATGGTGACACCCACGCAAGGTCCCACATAGGCTGAGAAGGGCGCATGGGCCTCCAGACCGATGGAGCCTGCGAGTCCCCAGGAACGCGAGAGCTGACCCACATGGGCCACGGGGTCGTAGGCCGTGCGAGCCAGTTCCTCCTGCACTTCGGCATACATCTTATTGGTCTCCTCCACGTTCTCTCCCTCATTGGTGATGTTGCGATAGCGGTCGGACTGACGGCCGTAAGCACCCTCGTAAAACGTCATGGCGCTGCTCATGACCACCTCCGGATCGGTGCAATACTCCTGCGTGGCCTTGCGCATGTTGAGCTCCAGCAGGTCGAAGTCGGCCTGGCAGTACTTCAGCAGGTTGGCAGTCTTGGCGCTCTCCCTCACCCACATCTCTGAGGTGTTGCGGAAGGTGTCGAAGGCATAGTAGTAGTACTTCACTCCGCCCTTCTTCAGTCTGTGCGAGGCCGACTGTACGCAAAATCCCGTCGTCGCATTGAGCGTGTCCACCATCGGGTTCAGTCCCTTGAAGTCGTCCCACGACAGTCGGCTCTCCCTCCAAGGCACGATGCTTGAGCTAAACGTCTGAGCCATAGCACCTCCACAGCCCATCAAGGCCAGGAGCATGCAAGCTATGTTTTTCTTCATCATAATTGCAATGTGTAAATGTTAGTTATTTAGGCGGCAAAGGTAAAAAAAAAGGGGAAAAATCAAGAAAAACAATACTTTTTTTGTTCATTTTTCTTTTTGGCAATGATATACAATGAGGCACACAGGATAAGAATTAAAAACTAGAATGAACGGGAGAAAGAATTAAGACTAGAATGAACGGAATGAACGGAATAGATTATTACTATGCTTGCTGCGATATTAAATATTAAAAATTCCGTTCATTCCGTTTATTCTAGTTCCTTACCTATTCCGTTCATTCCGTTTATTCTAGTTCCTTACATTTTCGCTTATGCCAACAGGTATGTCATTGTCTTATCTAGTCTTTCGTGTAGCTTCGCTACTTCGGGTGATAGAGATACCGGATGAGGTGGTTGATATCGCTTATGCTCACTTTACCATCTTTGTTGATATCATCTCTGCCGTGAAACCTGTCGGGATTGTACTTACCAAGTATAGACCTGTTCAGGTCAAGAATGTCGGCGGGACCGACCCCATCGTCGAGATTGACATCGCCCTTCTTGTAGGCATCGGGGAAAAGCTCGGTGACAACCACTTTGGATTTGTAACTTTGGGAGGGCTTGAGATAGGCTCTGCCCGCTGGAAGCTTGTAGCTGCCATTGGCGGATACGAAAAGGTGTCTTTTGTAGTCCCAGTATTTGGCAGGATAGTCCCGTGTGCCTACCGTATCGAGATCCAACTCCTCTACAGAGTTGCCTACGAGCGAACTATGGTAATCGTTAGGATATAGATAGCGAGTGAGCTTGTAGACCGTATTTTGCTTAAAGTGAGTGAGCATCAGACCTTGGTTGGGAGGAGTATTGATATTGATTTTCTTGTGCGTACATGTAATAAAACCATATTCTGTGGTGCCAAGGACATACACCCAGACATCTTTCGCCAAATTGTCCCATCGGATGGGTAGGTTGACGGAGAATGTCACTATGGAATCTCCAGACTCCTCTATGAAATAGGCGCTGAGATGATCGAGGGCTGTATCCGTCTGGCCGCTTGTCTTGGGCCATTTCGCCACATAGGGCTGTATCTGTCCCAGCTTGTCCCATCTGGGGTAACAGGTGAAGCTGGAGCTGTTGTTGCCATACCACCTGTTCTTCCATACTTTCTCACCGACCGCCGACAAGAGTACCTCCTCCAGGGCTATACAGTCGGTAAAGGCATCCTTGCCTATCTCCTCAACCAATGGGGGAAGGGTAATATGTCTGACTCGCGTTCCCTTGAAAGCATAGTTTCCGATGCGCCTGAGGGCACGGGCATTCTCAAGTGGAATGGTGTCGATACCGGTTGCACCATAGAGACAACTGTCGCCATACTCCACGATGAGATAGCGCTTGTGCATGCCGCGGAGGTTGTAGTCGGCATAGAGACCGCCGTCGAAGATGGTATTGCTGGTGATCACATCGGGCAGGTTGGCCTGGCTGTAGACGTACTTCGCCGTACCGTCGTAGGTCTCTCCTTCAAAGGTGATG
>JAZLII010000059.1:0-3526 GCA_045617275.1 Bacteroidaceae bacterium | reverse complement strand
CCTCCGACTTTAGAAAGCCTCTACCTCCTTCTGGGTCACACCAACATAGAAGTTATTGGCAGAAGTTGTGATAACATCCACGCCATCGGCCTGATTGACCTTGATGGCCATATACTCGGGATCGAAGATGGCACGCTTGAGGTCGGCATCGAGCTCCACGCCCTGAGCCTCCAGCCACTCGGCCGTGAAGCCGGGCACGAACTTCGCATTGCTATAGTGATGGTGGATACCGTTGGCAAACCAGATCTGCTTCATGTACTGCTCGAAGGCTTTCCACTCATCGGTGGTCTTGTCGCCCTGATAGCCGGTGTAGACCTGCTCGCAGATCTCACGTATGCGAAGGTTGTACTGGCAGTTCTGATCCCAGAGGATGTCGCGTCCCCAGAGGGCAGCCTCCGTGAGGTAGTATATGAGCTGCTTCTGCTGCAGGGAGAGTGTCTCAAAGGCAGGCACTTCGTAGCGAAGCACGGAGATGTCGGCAAATCGGTCAACTTCCCAAGGCTGTTCGGCCGTGTCGGTCAACTCTTGTTTGGTACTACAGCCCGTAAGTATGCCGGCTGTGAGCAGGGAGAAAAGGACAAACTTTTTCATACAAATGTGTGGTCAAATTGATTTTGAAGCAAAATTAGAACAAATCGGCGATTTACGGAAATTTAAACATACGTTTAACAAATGATTAACAAACGGCATGCTCCGCAAAGGCCACTTGCTGCTGAAAGAGGGTAACAAGCAAGTGATTAAAAGTTCTTTTGCCTACCTAAACATCGCCGCGTGGGTATGAGGGGGCTATTGCGCCACACTCATACCATATCTGCGCACCACCTCGTCTATGCTGATGTCCAAGGTCTGCATAGAGGCAAAGAGGTCGGGAAGCTGCTGGTGGAAGAACTCATCGCGGCGAACGGACCGGATGACGTTGCATGCTCCCTCGCTCACGAAGAAGCCCAGACCACGTCGCTGGAAGATGATCTCCTGCTGGCTCAGCCAGTCGAAGGAGCGCACCACCGTGTTCACATTCACCTCCATCTGCACGGCATAGTCACGCACAGAGGGGAGTCGTTCACCCTCGGTACGATTGCCCGAGAGTATCTCATTGCAGATGATGTCTGCTATCTGCAGGTATATCGGTTTGTTGTCTTTGAAGTCCATAGGCCTCACCCCCGCCTCACACAAGGGGAAGTCGGAGTGACTTAATGTCACTACGAGTATGTGTCAAGGAGCTCCGTTGCTTAGTGGGGGCAAGTCGGAGAGTTTATATATTATGCCATTACTTCGGATTAAATCGAATGTTAATCCTCGGCTGGTACATCCTTCGTTCCTGTCACTTCCAGCTGATCAATATCCACGTCGCAGCTGTACTTGTTGGCATCCACATGGAGGTTCTGGCACTGACCACGCAACTCGACGTCGGCTGCACCAGAGGCATGGATGGATACGTCGCTCGAACAATTGATGCAGAGGTCCACATCGCCTGCTCCACTCACGCTGGCCACGAGGGTCTGCGAGGTGATATTGCCATTGATATCCGCAGCACCGCTGGCATCGATCTCCAAGCCACCGATGCAGTTGACCTTCTCGAGGTCCACATCGCCTGCACCGCTGAGATTCAGGATCAGCATGTCCGTCTCGAAGTCGGCAAAGCGAACCTCGCTGGCACCGGATGCATGGACAAAGAAGCACTGGCGCTGGTGGAAGGTACTGTTCTGACGCAGGATGCAGGCACCGGAAAGCTCTATGTCATCCAGGCGGGGTACGCTGACAGTCAGCGTGATGCGAGGGGCGTCGCCATTGAATACACTTGTAATTTTACTTGTGTCGTGCTTTTGCTGTGCAATGAGTTTGCCGTCCTGCACATAGATATTGTATGCCTCCAGACACTTCTCATTGCCACGAGCCGTGACGCTGTAGAAAAGGCTGTCCTCACTCTGCAGGAGGATGACCTGCACGGCACCACTCACATTGATACCCGTGAACTCACCTGCCTCGATGGTCTTCTCCACCACCTTGCCCAGCTCCTTGCTGTCTACATAGTTGTGGTCGTTGGCGCCGACAGAATGGGTCACCTTGATGCATGCAGAGAAGGCTACCAAGGCAATAGCCACGATCAAAAATCTATATAATCTATTTGCTTTCATAACGAACTTCCAATTATGCTTTGTGAATTATGAATTGTGAATTGTGAATTAAATCATGGATTGAGTCTCGTCGTCAGCTGTGCCTTCTTATACAACTTATAGGTCCAGCGCCAGAGGAGGAGGCAGATGCCCAATTCGACGAGGCAGATGAGGGCGGCAGGCATCCAAGCCTTAACCCAATCGAAGTCATTGCGATGCTCCATGAGCCAGTCTGCGAGGCTCTCCATCAGGCTGCTATCGTGCAGAGATACAGCGAGGAAGATCATAAGTGTCATGCCCAGGAAGCCCATCACAAAGTGGAAGAGTGTGGTCCAGAGGATGCTGCGCTTGTACTTGATGGCGCTGCCCAAGGCGTAGGTACTACCCAGGATGACAACACCCAGGATCCACATCGTGTTGAAGAAGAACCAGAAGGCGGGCTCGTCCAGCATCTTCTGGAACTGTGCAGTGACGTCGCTGAAGAGACTTGCCATGCTGAAGACGCTTTCTATGGGATAGTTCTTGAAGGCAACCCAGTGGATGAACATCTGAACGAGGTCGTAGCATACGAGGCCTGCCAGCACGGCCAAAGCGGTACCCACTACGGTGGCAATGACACGCCAGGTCATACGAGTACTGTTGTCGGCAGGAAGCATGAACTCATTGATGCGGCCCTGCTTGGTCTGAAGCATGTAGAACATGCGGCCCATCGAGAGAACGTACAGTGCATAACTCAGGCCGAACAGAGTGACGCTGAAGGTGATGTCCTCTGCGTGATACAGCTCAACGCTGATGAAGTTGCTACCCATGAAGATCAGCTGCCAGATCTGGGGGAAGATGTGGATAAGCATCATAAAACCATAGAACATCAGGAAGCTCAAGCCCAGTTTCTTATATTCGCCGCGGTGGGCTGTAATGTCCCACAACGCTACATTTTTAAGATCATTGAAAGTCATATCTTGGAAATTAAAAATTAAAAATTAAAAGTTAAAATTGAAGGTCTCAAGATCACTTCATCAGGAGGGTGATGATGCCAA
Source organism: Bacteroidaceae bacterium (assembly GCA_045617275.1). Classification (GTDB taxonomy): domain Bacteria; phylum Bacteroidota; class Bacteroidia; order Bacteroidales; family Bacteroidaceae; genus Physcousia. The sequence continues at coordinate 375 of JAZLII010000059.1, read as the reverse complement.
TCATCGTGACGGAAAGAATAAGCAGTTCCATAAGGCTAAAGTTTCTTGCTTACCGTATCAATGAACAACTGCTCGAGATTGATGGGCTCGTCGTCGCTCTCCACCAGAGGCTGCTGCAGGAGAACCTTGTTGCGCTCCATGATGATCACGTGGTCCAGCAGATGCTCTACGTCGTGTACCTGATGGGTACTGATGATGATGGTCTTCTTGTCGTTCATGCCCTTGATGAGCACCTGGCGGAACTGGCTCTTGGCCAGGATGTCGAGGCCATTGGTGGGCTCGTCCATGAAGAGATAGCGCGTGTTGGTGGCCAGGGCAAAGCAGATGAGCACCTTCTTCTTCTGACCCATAGAGAGACGCTTCATGTTGACCTCG
>JAZLII010000058.1:0-15392 GCA_045617275.1 Bacteroidaceae bacterium | reverse complement strand
GGACTACGAGACGCGTAGCAAGCAGATTCTGGGCAAGCTCCAGATACACGACTTCCAGCAACCCCTCTCACAGCTCAGCGGCGGACAGCTCAAGAAGTCGGAGGCCAAGCGGTCTTAGGAAGACAATGTAAGAGCTCAACTCCTTGGCTCACAGAACGACATGGCTACGATCCGACTTCGCATGGGACTACGAGACGCGTAGCAAGCAGATTCTGGGCAAGCTCCAGATACACGACTTCCAGCAACCCCTCTCACAGCTCAGCGGCGGACAGCTCAAGCGCGTGGCACTTGCCAATGTGCTCATCACGCAGCCCGACTTCCTCATCCTGGACGAGCCCACCAACCACCTCGACCTCACCATGATCGAATGGCTGGAAGGGTACCTGAGCCATAGCAGCATGACACTTCTCATGGTTACCCACGACCGCTACTTCCTCGACCGTGTGTGCAACGAGATATTGGAGATGGACGACCACACGCTCTACTCCTACCGTGGTAACTATGCTTTCTATCTGGAAAAACGCCAAGAACGCGTGGATGCTACCAATGCCCTCATAGCCCGTGCCAACAACCTCTACCGCACAGAGCTCGACTGGATGAGACGTATGCCTCAGGCACGCGGACATAAGGCCAAGTATCGCCAGGATGCCTTCTACGAACTGGAGAAGGTGGCTAAGCGACACATCACGGAGGAACAGGTGAGGTTGGAAGTGAAGTCGGCCTACATCGGTAGCAAGATCTTTGAGGCACAATATGTGAGCAAGGCTTTTCCTGCCCGTGCCTCACAGGGTGCATCCTCGACCAGCGTTCCCAACAAGGTCATACTCAAAGACTTCTACTACAACTTCTCACGCTATGAGAAGATGGGCATCGTAGGTGGCAACGGTACGGGCAAGAGTACCTTCCTGAAGATGCTGCTGGGCGAGATACAGCCCGACAGTGGTCGCTTCATCGTGGGTGAGACGGTGCGTTTCGGCTATTTCAGTCAGGACGGCATGCAGTTTGACGATCAGATGAAGGTCATCGATGTCATCCGTCGCATCGCCGAATACATAGACCTTGGAGGAGGCCGGCATCTGACTGCCATGCAGTTTTTGCAGCATTTCATGTTCTCCCCCTTGCAGCAGCAGTCCTATGTGTATAAGCTCTCCGGTGGTGAGCGTCGCAGACTCTACCTCTGTTCCGTGCTCATGCAAAATCCCAACTTCCTCGTGCTGGATGAGCCGACCAACGACCTTGACATCATCACGCTGCAGGTCTTGGAGGAGTATCTGCGCAACTTCCAGGGATGTGTCATCGTGGTGAGCCACGACCGCTATTTCATGGACAAGGTGGTGGATCATCTGCTGGTGTTCCGCGGGGAAGGTAAGGTGGACGATTTTCCTGGTAACTACACCCAGTACCGTGAGGCAGAGGAGATACGCGAACGTGAAGAGAGCTCCAAGGAGGCTGAGCGCAAGGCTAAGGAGGTGAAGGAAGAACCAGCCAAGCGTCAGCATCAGGAGAAGCGTCGGCTGAGCTTCAAGGAGAAGAAGGAGTTTGAGCAGTTGGAGAAAGACATCGAGGCACTCGAAGCAGAGAAGGCCCAAATAGAGAGTGCGCTCTCGAGCGGCACCATCAGCGTGCAGGAGATCACCGATCTGAGCAAGCGACTTCCCGTGCTCAATGACGAACTGGACGAAAAGTCCATGCGCTGGCTGGAATTGAGCGAATGGGCGTGAAGCCGCGAAGCGGCGTTGAGCGATGAACGTTGAACGATGAGCGCGTAAGGCCGCAATGCGGCTCATACCTTGAACGGGGACTGCATGAGGGAATCTACAAATCACAAAAAAAGGAGCCCGTATGGACTCCTTTTCTGTGATTCGGATGGGGCTCGACTGCGAAGCTTGGTGAGGAAGAAAGTCCGAACAACCCTGACCCTTTACGGGTCATGGGTGAGAGCATTAAGAGTCACAAAAAAAGGAGCCCGTATGGACTCCTTTTTCGTGATTCGGATGGGGCTCGAACCCATGACCCGCAGCTTAGAAGGCTGCTGCTCTAATCCAACTGAGCTACCGAACCATCCTTAAAAGCGGGTGCAAAGTTACTGCTTTTTTTACGACTGTGCAAGTTTTAGCAGACTTTTTTAGATAATGATATATAAATAGGCATTCTTAAAATCATTTACAGAACCCCAACTTACTGATAATTTACTGAGGAATTTGCTTTCCCCTTTTTAACATAGGATGGCGATGCAGACGGCGATGCCATATACCAGGATGGACAGGGCAGTCTTGCCGAGGACGGCGTTGAGGGCTTTGCCTTGGCCTATCTTGACCAGTTGGCGGCAGTTGAGCAATACCAGCAAGGTGTAGAGACAGAGAGGCACGACGCTAAGATCGTGCTTGGGCTCTGTGAAGTGAAGGGCCAGCTGTGCGGCAGCGATACCAAGTACGAGGTAGAGTACCAGAGAGGCCTGTCGGCCGATGAGTGTCACGAGCGTGATCTTGCCATGACGCTTATCGGTGTCTATGTCGCGGAAATTGTTGACAATGAGAAGATTGTCGGTGGCAAGTCCGCATCCCACGGAGAGCCAGAAGCATGAGAGAGTCACGGTGGCGGTCTGCAGGTAGTAGGTGGTGCAGACAGGTATGATGCCGAAGAAAACCAGCACGAGGATGTCGCCCATGGCCTTGCCAGAGAGAAGCGTGGTGTAGAGATAGCAGAAGACGATGCATGCCAGTCCCACCAGCACCATGCTCCATCCTCCCCACCAGATGAGAGGCAGGCCGACGAGGGCTGAGAGCGTGGTGACAAGGCCCAGTGCCTTCTTCATGGCCGTCATCGTCACCCATCCCTGGGCACAGGCTCTCTCCGGACCGAGTCTGTCCTCTGCGTCGATGCCACGCTTGCAGTCATAGTAGTCGTTGACCAGGTTGGCATCGATCTGCATGAGGCAAGCAAAGAGCATGCAGAGCACGGCGGGCCACAGTTGGAAGGCAGAACTGGAGAGAGCTTCGCCCGAGGTGTCCTGCATATCAGGCGCTGTGAGGTCGTGCCAGGCCAGGGCCAATGCAATGGCTACCGGCACCAAGGCTCCCGTCAGCGTCTTTGGACGTGCTGCCAGAAACCATGCCTTCCATGAGTTGGTCTGTATCTGTGTAGTCATATTCTATCTAACCTTAACGAGCTGACGATAAGTGATTTTGGAACAGACTACTGATAAGCCCTGATTCTTACGTCGATACCAGAGCCCTGAAGAAGGTCTGAGACTTGCTTGATGTCCGTCTTGCCGTAGTGATAGGGGAAGAGCACCTTGGGCATGAAGGTCTTGGCAGCCTTAGCACATTGCTCGGGAGTCATGGTGAAGGGAAGGTTGCAAGGAAGGAAGGCGACGTCGATGTCCTTTACCTTGGACATCTCGGGGATGTCTTCCGTATCACCTGCCACGTAGATGCGCAGACCTTCGATGGTGAGTATGTATCCGTTGTCGCGCCCCTTGGGATGGAACTGCTGCTTGTCGGCGCTGCTGTTGTAGGCAGGTACGGCATCGAGGCCCCAGCCCATTATCTTCTGCGTGTCGCCGTTGCTCATCACGATGGTGCCCTCCTTGCCCAGGATCTCCTGGCTTCTGGGATTGGCAACGAGCTGCGTGCCCTCCTTGGTGAGCTGACGAATGGCCTCCTTGTCCAGATGGTCCTGATGCTCGTGCGTGATGAGTATCACATCGGCCTTGGGCAGGACGGTGTAGTCGGTCTCGGGCTGTGCACCCTTTGTCACGGGGTCTACGTAGAGCCACTTGTCGCCTATCTTCATGGCTACGCTGCCATGCTTGATGCAATACAGTTCTACGCTGGTTCCCTTCTTGGTCTTGAAGGCGTCCATCTCCATCTTTTTCATTGCTGTTTCTTGTGCTGTTGCCGTGAAAATGCCACTGATAAGGGCACACAGGCAGGTTATCATTTTCTTCATATCGGTAGGGGTTTGATGGTTTTTAGTTTTGGACCCAACGGTCAACCGTTGGGCACGGTGCTTGGGGAGGGACCCGGCGGAAAAGCGCCGGGAACAGTGGCTCAGTGGCACGGTGGCTTCTTTAGAAGGCCCGGCGGAAAGCGCTGGGCAGGGCGGCTTCTTTTTGAAGGGGCGGCGAAAAGCGCCGGGCACGGTGGCTTTTGTTTTCAGCCAATGCCCAGGAGCTCGATCTCAAAGATCAAGGTGCTGTGTCCGGGTATGTCGCGACCTGCACCTCGGCTGCCGTAGCCCATCTCGCTGGGGATGTAGACACGCCATTGGTCACCGATGTGCATGCCCAGAAGACCTATCTGGAAACCGCTGATGAGCTCGTTGACTCTAAAAGCCTCGGGGCAATGGCGCTCGTAGCTGTTGTCAAAGACCTTGCCGTTGATGAGCATACCCTTATAATGGCAAGTCACGATGCTTCGGGGGCTCACAGTGCCCTGTCCGTCACCGGTCTTCATCACCTCGTAGAGCACGCCGCCACGCAGTTCGCTCACGCCTTCCTTCTGGCGCATCTCCTCCAGGAAGGCAAGGTTCTTTTCAAGATATTCGTTTTTCTTCATATGCTGAGTTTTTGGGGTCCCAACGGAAAAGCGTTGGGAACAGTGGCTTTGAAGTTTTCGTTTTTACTTTGCAAATTTACAAATAAATTGGAGAGTATGTCTGATTGATGACATAAATTTGCATCCATACCCTTTAAAATCAAATCTCTACCCCCCTCATCGCTCCGGGAAAACGGTGAGGCGCAACTGGGTGCAGCCGTAAGGAACGAGTTTGACGCGAGTCTTTTGCCCGGTAGGTCTGACATCCCGGCCCATGGGAGTGTCCGGATTGCGTTTGCCATCCAGCAAGGGCCATTCTATCTCCTCTACGGGGAGCGTGATGGAGAGCGGGTTGTCTTTCAGGTCAAAGGGATATGCACCGCTTTGGAGAAGTTGGCGATCCACGTTGAGCTTCAGTGCCCTCTGCCGTGCTTCCTGCCAGCCATCCATGCACGAGGTCAGATGTGCCTTCCCTTTGAGTGCAGGCATGGCATAGCCCCATGGTCCGGCAGGAGTGATGTTCCAGCATTTGAAGTCGGGGTTTTGAGATGCCTTTCCATTGAGATTGGCGTGCACCTCCGAGTCCTCCTCCCAGTGCTCGGGTATAGCGTAAGAGAAGAGCAACGGTCCGCACTCCACATAGCGTCCCTGATGGCCTAATGCCTCCACCACACGAGGCTTCATGGTCAACCTCAGAGTCAGTACGTCACCCGTCTGGAATGTTCGTTCGAGGGTGGCAAACGTACCTTTCTTTGCCTCAGACGGGAGTCGCTTACCGTTGAGCAGTAGCGTATAGTCGTCACACCAGTTCGGTATGCGGTAGGTGAAGGGAAAGCTTACAGGACGAGTGGTCGTGAAGTAAAAACGTATCTCCCCGTCAAAGGGATAGTACGTGTCCTCCACGATGGACACATTAGCACCGTCTGTCTCGAGTGATATCTGCGAGGGAGCATACAGCGTCGCTGCGATGCCCTTCTTGCCTGTAGCGGCAGAAGTATGGCGCATCCAGAGACGCGAGGTGAAGTTGGGCATAAAACGACTCACGTTGCCCGCACAGCATTCCGTCTCGTGTGTAGGTCGGTAAGCCATCCAAGTGCTGCCACGCTTAAATTCGTTGTTGTCCGAACTGCCTGTGGCGATGATCTGGTTGACCGAAGAGAAATACTGAAGCGCCTTGAAATCCTTGGTGACACTACCCATGCCCGCGTTGAATATTGTCCGCTCTATGCGGTCTGCCCAGATGGCCTCGCCCGTTGTTGCGAGGAAGTAGCCTAGCGTCCAGGTGTAGTCGGTGACGTTGCACGTCTCGTGTGCGATGTCTATGTCGTAGCCCAAGGTGTATTCTGCACTGGTGGGCAGACCGTCGGGCAACATCTGCTTCTCCTCCAGTTGTCGGTGGGCCTTGCGAGCCAGTTGCAGATACTCCTTCTTGCCCGTATAGGCATAGAGCAAGATGGGAAGCTTCAGTTGCTCTGAATAGTTCACGCCATGCATGCAGATGGAGTCCTCCGTGGCTATCTGCTTGCTGTCCAGTGGAAATCCTCCACATCCGAAAGCCGCCTCGGCTCGCTCCAGCAAGGTGCGATTGTGGGTCTGTCCGTAGGTCCAGAGCATACCCTCGAGGTTGAGGATGTGGCGATGTCCCTCCACGAGATCCTGCTGTGAGAGCGACAGATAGTGCTTCTCCAACGCCTTCACGATGTCGGGCTGTGGATAGTATTCGTACTGCGCCTTCATGGCTCGGAAAAATACCGCCATGGGCCAGAGAGACTCCAGTCGGTAGTCACCCAGTCTGCCACCGGGCTGTACGTGCTCCAAGGTGTATGCGATGCCCTCTTCACCCTTTTGAATGAGTTGGCGGTCGCCAGTGAGATACCCGAGGCGAAGCAGTCCGTCGGTGTAGTATGCCGTCTGCTCGTAGCGCCACCATTCGCTGTCGAACTGCTGCACGATGCGCGGTATGTAGCCGGCCCAGAGACAAGTGTTGTAGGGGTAGGAGAGAGCCTCTGGATGGCCCGTCAGTCCCTCTTGCTGCCTGTGCAATGCCTCCCGTAGCCACCCTTGTGGGCGTATCTTGCCGATCAGGCCTTCTTCAAAATGAAAACCCTGTGCCCATGCCGTGGTATAGGCGATGCAGATGAGGAATAATGTGTATGTTTTGCGGTATGTCATGGAGGGGAGGCGACAGCGTCGCAATTACAAATTACAAATTGAGAATTGAGAATTGAAAATTTCGCTCATCGCTCAACGCTCAACGCTCAACTTTCATCGCTCCGCGCTTGACCACCGCCCTGATGCAGTGGCCGTAGAAGCGATCGTTGAAGTCCGTATAGGTGTCGGCATCGAGGAAGTAGAGCAGATGGGCGCCGTTGAGGTAGGTATCGCCGTTGGTCGACGACCAGTAGCTACCCACTATGTCTCGGTCCTTCTCCTGTCCGTCGTGGCTGAATCCTGAGGCTGGAAGGAAGAGCGATTGGCCGTTTTTGCGACTCTTGATGAGCAACCCGTGGACGCCTCCTTGGGTGGTCCATTGGGTCATGGTGTATCTTACGTCTGTTAGTTCCTTGAGTTGTTCGATGCTGGGTGTCTGCCAATTTGGTCCCCAGTTGGCCGTAGCGGCATCGTCCTTATCGGTGAACTTGGTCTTGTATGTGTAGTTGGCACTCGTGGTGCTGTCCACAGGAAGAGTCTCTCCCCAGGCGAAAAAGTTGCCCGATTCCTCTGGCGAAGAGGCTCCCACGTTGGTCGTGGCCCAGCGTGTACCGGAAGGCAACTGGAGGTCCACGTATTCATGAAACCTCAGCACCACCTGTGGCAGTTCGCCTACTCCACGTGGCACGCTCAGCCTTTCTATCTCTGAGGACATCCCATCTTCGCGCATGGCAAATATCGTGTGGCGCCCTTCCGGGAGCAAAGCGATATGTGGGGAGGGGCCTGCGTCCTTACCGTCCACCCATACGCGGCATCCTTTCGTGGGAGTGAGTATGCGCACAGGCCTTCCCTCGACATGTTGTGCCAAGCAAACCATGCACCCTGCCCAAAGGGTGAGCAGGCAGAGAGTCAGCCTATGGAAGCGGTTTACCATCCAGCCCAGAGTTGACGAGAGAACTGCTTATACAAGTCGTCCCAACGCATGATGGTGGCGGCGAAGAAGTCGCTGACATACCCATCGAGATACATCTGTGCTTCATCCTTGTCTGCGGATATCGACTTCCAGGTATTCTCCACAAAAGGCATCTCGTGCAGGCCTTTCATGAGGAAGTAGTGCTGAGCCTTTTCCAGAGGTTGGCGGCAGGTACCCCAGCGGATGCTTGCCAGACGGTTGGTCTGACGATAGTGCCAGAGCGCTGCGTCGTCGCGCAGTCTGTGCTGCCCGCAGATGCCCAGCATCATCGGGAGCGAAGTGTTGCCTGAGAAGATGGGGAATCGAGGCGACTCACCGGGATTGTCCAGACAAACCCATGCCACGCCACCTATCTCATCGGGAAGCCATGAGCGAAGTTGTATGATGGTGCTGTAGGCACACCAGGAGACGCTTACGGTGCGCACGTTTTGCACGGTCGAGTCGTTGAGCAGATGAGCATAGAGCCCTATCTCGTCGGGGCGCATCCAAGGATTGGTGGCCATGGCATTGCCCTTCACGGAAGATTTGCCTGCCAGTCGGTCCATGCGAGTGGAGAGACTCCCGTCGGTGCCCTCGTAGTCCGAGCCGAGCAACTCAGCCATGCGCTCCACCGTCACGGGCTGGTCGGGACGAACGCTCACTGGAAGCTCCATCATCTCAGCTGTAAATCCCTTGGAGGGAGCCAACTGCTGCATAATGTAGAGCTCGCGTACCGAGTAGTTCTTCGGTTCGTGGAAATAGTTTTCACCACTATAGGCCTTCCAGAAGGAAAATTCCTCCTTGCCGTCCCAAAGTTTCATCTTCTTGGCCACCTCGAAGACATTGTCGGAAGCCATGAAGTGGTCCGGATCGTTCAGGTTGATGCGGCCAATTCGGCTGATGTTGGCACTTACGGCTATCTCGTCGTCGGGTATACGCTGAGCAGCCCATACGCCACCTATCTTCTTGGGTCCTTCGCCCTGCACCTCAAAGATCCACACCTCCTTAGGGTCGGCTATGGTGAGACATTCGCCTGAGTCGCCGTAGCCATACTTCTTGATGAGATCGCCCATGAGGCGGATGGCCTCTCGGGCTGTGGTGCAGCGCTCCAAGGCCACGCGTGCCAGTTCCTCTATCATGAACATGCCCGCCTTGTTCTCCATCGTGTCACGCCCACCATAGGTGGTCTCGCCGATGCCCAACTGATGCTCATTGAGACAAGGGTAGGCCGTGTTGAGGTATCGGTAGGTGTGCTTGGCTTGAGGGATCTGTCCCTTCTCCTTCACGCCAGTCTGGTCGGTGACATGCTCCGTGTGCATGAGACCCTCGTAGACGCTCATCACGGTGTCGCGAGGATAGTCGCGTGCCGGTACTATATTCATCCACGTGCGGTACCACGAGTCACACGTATGGCTCGTCATCACACTTCCGTCGGCCGATGCCTTCCGGCCCACCATGATGCTTGTGCAGGCATCCATCTGACGGCCCTGTTCTCTCCACTTGTCAGGATCGTCCGTCCTGCCCTGTGCATGTAAGGAGATCGCCGCTATCGTCAGCAGCAACGCTCCTGCCCATCTTATTCCTTTCGTCATTGTATTTTTAGGTTGTGAGGTTTTTAGGTTTTAGGCCCAACGTAAAAGCGTTGGGAACGGTAGCTTTTTAGGATGGTTTTTAAGTCCTGCGACAAAATCGCGGGGAACGGTGGATTTTCAATTCTTCTTTCTCATCTTCCCGTCCAGGGTCTCTACGAGGCCTTCTGCGGTCAGTTGTCGGAGTGCTTCGGCAAAGGCGGCATCCATGACGTTGCCTCTGCGTGTGAATCCCATCTTCTTGGCGGCTATCAGGGTGAGGCTGTCTGTCTGGATGGCCAGTTGCTCTGTGATGGCCTCCAGCAGTACGTTCTTGACCTCTTGCATGGGGATCTCTGCAAATTCTCTTCCTCCGGCCATACGATAGGTGCTGTATGCCTGCTTGGCCTCCCGTGAGAGCCATATCACGAGGTTGTCACGGTCCTGCTCGGTATAGTACCCGCTGGATAGGCACGGACGAAGTGTCTGCTGTATCTTGCCTGTCACCTTGCCCCAGTCTTTCAGGGTGCAGACCCTGCGGCAGAGGGTGGCAAATGTGATGGGTTGCTCTGTCTCTACGATGTCGTGTACCAGTTGCTCGATGGTCAGCAGACGCAGTTTCTTCTCGGTTGTCTCGTAGGGCACGTAGGTATGATCGGCCTGTCCCTCCGGTGCCATCTCCTTCTCGCCTGAGATGTCGAAGGTGGTGGAAACGGCAGGAGCATCGGTGGGCAGCTCCTCGTCGAACTTCTCTATGATACGCTCTATCACACGCTCCCGATTGTTGAACCAATCCACGCTCCACACGCGCATCACATTCCAGCAGAGAGAAGAGAGGATGGATGGCTGCACGATCTCACGGTCACGCGTGGTCTGCGTCTCGTGGTATCGCGTACCGTCGAGCAGGATGCCGAGGCGATATACGTCGGGATTGTCCCTGTCGCTCAAGGCAATGTCTACCTTGAACTGCGAGCGACCCACGTTGCGTCGCGTCACGAAGTTGCGCAATTCCAGTTCCTTGGCTATCTCGTCGGCAATGGTCGACTCGTGGCTGTTCACTTGGGCGGCAGCCGATGAAGGCAGGCTCTGCGTCTCCGCATACTCCAGGAAGTGCTTCAGGCCCTCCACGCCCTTTGCCTGAGTGCGTCGTAGGTCTATCTGTGAAGACTTCAAGGTGGAGTAGATGATCATCTCCACACGGGCTCGACTCACGGCCACGTTCAGTCGACGCTCACCACCTGCATTGTTGAGCGGACCGAAGTTCATGCTCACCTTGCCACTCGAGTCGGGACCATAACCGATGGAGAAGAGTATCACGTCGCGCTCGTCGCCTTGCACGTTCTCCAGGTTTTTCACGAAGATGGGCTCGTATAGCGCATCGGCCTTCTCTTTCAGCGTATTGTCCTTGTCCAATTGCTCCTGCAAAAGGTCCTCTATGAGACCCTGCTGCACCACGCTGAAGGCTATGACGCCTATGCTCTGCTTCCGTAGCTCGGTGCTGCGCAGGCGTCTCACTATCTCGCCTACTATGGCCTCTGCCTCCTTTCGGTTGGTACGCTTGTTTCCCTTGTCGTACACACCGTCTATCGGCACCAGTTTCACCTTCGTCTGCTGATCGTCTACGGAAGGGAAGGTGATGAGACCACCGTCGTAGTACTCATTGTTGGAGAATGCGATGAGACTCTCGTGGCGAGAGCGGTAGTGCCAGTTGAGCTGCAGCGACGGCATCTCCAGCGTGCGGCAATCCTCCAGGATGCTCTCCATGTCGTCGATGTAAGCCTCCTCCTCGTCGACTGAGGTGGAAGAGAAGAAGCTCGTAGGCGGCATCTGCTTCGGGTCGCCCACGACGATGAGCGACTTGCCTCGTGCGATGGCACCTACGGCCTCGCTGGTAGGCATCTGGGAAGCCTCGTCAAATACCACCAGGTCTATCTTCTCATCGTTGAGCTTCAGGTACTGCGCCACACTCATGGGGCTCATGAGCATGCAGGGACAGAGCTTGGAGAGCAGGGTGGGTATCTGGTCGAAGAGGTCACGTATGGAAGTGCCACGTCCGCCACTGCTGATGCAACGGTTGAGTCGGCCTATCTCGCTGCTGTTGTCTATGTTTTCCGTGACTCTTGGCACGTTGGCAGCCAAGCGGGCATAGAGCTCCTTCTGAGTGAGCACTTGGAACTCGTTGGCCAATTCTCTGTAGTGCTTCACACGCTCATCGAAGAGCATGCCCTCGAAGGTGGATAGCAATGGGGTGGCCATCTTCTCCATGGCCTTGCCCTTGTAGAAAGCCTTCCACATGGAGTCGCGCAGGCTGGCGATGTCGTAGGGCATCTCCTCCAGCGCCTCCACCACGCAGTTGAGGCCTTTCGAGAGCAACAGTTGTCGGTATTCGCACCAGTGAAACCAGTCGCGCAACTTGTCCCCATGCTTGGTCCAGCGCAGCAGCACCTCCTTGGCATCGGCTATCACGCTCTGTGCGGGCATCTCGTCTTCCTTCGTGCGAATGTCGAGCATGGTGAAGAGCACCTGGCGGAGCTTTTCGAGTTGGGCATGGCAATGGCTGTAGTTGAGCAGGTCGGAGAGCAGCGGATCAACCTCCTTCTCGGTGATGTACGGATTGTAGTTGCGCAGGTTCTTGAGGAAACTACGTTTGGCGAAATATCTGGGTATGAACCACTTGGCCTTGGCACAACGCCATGTGTCGTAGAGCGCCTTGGCATCGCACTGGAGGATGGCGTCGCTGTTGTTGCGCTTGATGTGCTGCAAGAGGGTGGGGGTAGAGTCCAGTTCGGCTCTCTGTGCTTCCACGCTCTCCAAGGTCTCGATGGCCTCATTGAGCTGAAGGATAAAGGCATCGGGTGTGAGCACGTTGCCCTTCGAGAGGTTCAGTCCTCTCAGCGGGTGTGCATACAGCTGGCCCACCAGTTTCAGCACCGTCTCCAGCGGACTGCCCAGCAAGTCGGCTACGGCCTTGGTACCCTCTTCCTTGATGGTCTGGGCGAGGGCAGGAGTCAGCGTGTACCCCTCCAGCGGTGTCGCATCGATGCCCTCATAGCGGAGCAGACAGTCGTGGAGCGAGAGGCCGTCTTCGGGAGACTTACGGTGAAGCTCGTCCATATAGGCGATGAGCGTCTTCCGTTCCTCAAAGAGCGCATCAGCTGTGGCCTGATATTCCTGAGGCGACATGATGTGCGCTACCTTCAGCGCCGTGTCGAGCTGGTGCAGTATGTGGTGCTTGGTACTCTTATTGGAGTGCAGTTCGAGGCAAAATGGCGCCAGGCCTATCTTCTCCAGGCGGCTCTGTACCACACTTAGCGCGGCCATCTTCTCTGCCACGAAGAGCACACGTCGGCCGTGGTAGAGCGCGTTGGCAATGAGGTTGGTGATGGTCTGCGACTTACCTGTGCCGGGAGGGCCGTAGAGGATTAACGAGTGACCCTTGCCTCCCTCGATGATGGCCGACATCTGCGAGGAGTCGGCAGGCATGGGCAGTGTCACGTCGGTGGGAGGCGTCACGCTGTCGTAGTCCTTCAGTTCGGCGCATAGCGGTTCGGGCTTCCAGGTAAGCCTGTTGGCCAGGAGACTGCTCACCACGTGGTTCTGACGGAGCTGCTCGCGGTGGTTGTGCACATCGTTCCACATCAGGAACTTGCTGAAGGAGAACGTTCCCAGTACGCATTCCTCCTCCACGTCCCAGTTCTTCTGGTCCTTCAGCGCCTCCCGTATGGCGGCAAATATCATGTTGACGTCCACGCCACTCTCGTCCTTAGGTAGTGGGGACAGTCCTTCTATGCTGATCTCGTAGGCCTGACGAAGGTACTCCATCAGGGTGATGTTGAGCGTGATTTCCTCGTCACGGGTGCGGATGTAGTAGCGACCCTTCTTGTATACCATGTTGACGGGCAGAAGCAGCAGGGGGGCATAGCGTGGTGAGGTGGACTGTGGGGTCTCGTACCAGCGCAGAAGACCGATGGAGAGGAAGAGCGAGTTGGCACCCGTCTCCTCGATGCTGTTGCGTGCCCCTCGGTAGATGTTCTTCAGGATGGTCTGTGTGGCACTCTCCGGCAGGTAGGTGTGTAGCGCTTGCGAGTCCACTTCGTTGGCGATGAGTTCGTGGCACTCCTCATAGACTTTGGAACGAAACACGGTGCCCAGTTCGTCGACCTTCAGGTTGAACTCCACCTTGGGCATGAGGCAGTACTCCTTGCCCTCCTGCAGATGGTCCTCGATGCGGTTAACGTCAAACGACATGAACTGTATGGCCCTGCGTCTCAGACTCAGGTTGAGCAGTGCATTGCGCAGGGAGAAATCCAGCAACTTACGCTCCCAGATGTCAAATTTCGTCAGTTCCTTTCCACCCGCACTGAGTTGGGTGAGGTCGTATCGGTTGTGCTCTTTCAGCTCCACCTCGCACTCATCGTGCTTCACGCCTTCGCTGATGGTCCAAACGCCGTCTACCAGTACCTTGGAGGGAAGAGGGCGAATGTGCTCCAGACGGCAGCGGTAGACATCGATGAAGAGTTCAAACTGGCCCGTTTGAGCCAATTCCACCTCGGCTGTCGACATAGCCTCTGCAAAACTGCTTTTCTCCGATGTCAACTTCGTGCACTCCAGCACCATCATCTCATGGATGCCTGTGGCACATTTCTTCTCCAGGAAGGATACATCGTCCGACACGCTCTGTGGGCTGTAGTCGTCCACGAGCCATACGCCCAGGAAGGCATGCGTGTTTTGGAGTATGATGACGCTGTTGATACCCACGTTCTCCAGTACAGCAGCCATGAGGAGGGTCAGTTCGATGCAGTTGCCTATCTTGCCTGTCAGCACCTGTTCGGGCAGGTTGATGCGCTGTCCCACCACCTCAAAGCTGGGTGGCGCTGGTCGATACACGATGCCCTGCTGATGCAAGGCGGCGAAGATGGCGGCCACTTGCTGTGTCACCTTCTCTGGGTCTCCCGTCTGGTAGGCCGTGAAGGCCGAATTGCCGGTCAGTTCCTTCAGGCATGCTGCCGCTTTGATCACCACCTCGTTGATCGTGGGGTGGTTGGGTGTGACAAACGATATCAGCGACTGAGGCATCGTGCTCGTGCCAAGCCACTGGTCGTAAGGCATGATGTGGAGTTCAAAGAGTTGCTCGTGCAGTATTTCCTCCCCCTGATACACCATGATGCTGAAGTTCGTCTGTACGGCTTCCGTCAGGGCCACTATCTTGTCGGGTAGGGGCACGATGCGGAAGTCCTTGAACTTCATGACCTCTCCGGGCGCCAACGTAGAGATGCACGCACTCTCGTAGGGCGAGATATATTCCCCCTGACACACCACGTGGAAGTCCGTGATGAACTGGTCGGTGTTGTTGGCTATCTCCAGCGAGTCGCAGATAGGTATCTGGCTGCTGTAGAGTGCGTAGTTGAAGGTCTTGAGGTAGTCTATCCTGATGTCTATCATGGGTTGCGCAAATGTTTTTGGTCTCTTACTCTAGTTTTTGCTAGTTCCGCTCGGCTCGCCGCTTCGAAGCTTGCCTGACTCGGTGTCCTCATGTCTGGAGGTGTGTGTCTTTCACCATGCAAATATACATCTTTTTTCTCACATGTACAAATTTAATTTAAAGAAAATACGGGTCGGCATGCAGATAGTTGCGTGCGATCCTCGATTCGCTTGATTTGCTAAAATCCAATGCGTGACAAAATGTTAACAAAACGATTTTCGGCATACTTCTTTAATAGCGCTCTGCTTGCGGTCGTTTTTCGACATGCTCATGGTTTGGTTTTGTCATGCGCATGGTTCGTTTGAGTCATGCGTATGGCGAGGCTTTGTCATGCGCATGACTAACGCGAGCCACCGTAAGGCTCAAAAACGTTGGAGAGTGAGAAGGCTGGACGGAATGATTGTTCGAGAGAAAATATATTTACATAGGCGCTCAGTTGCATCGTCGGCTTTCCCTTTTGTCTTGCCCGGCAGGGTGGGGGTGCTTGCAGTTGTCTCAGGCAAGTGCTTGGTCGGTGTGTCAGGCCTTCATGTGTTAGGAATAGGGTCTACATAAAATAATTTTGGTTCTTCCGCTTTTCTCGTTGGTCGGATAGGATGATAAGGTCAAGGTAATACAAGAAAAGAAGCCAAACTCCGTTATATATTTAAGATAACCACAAATTAAATATATAACGTATGGAGTCCAGCTTCTTGTATCAT
>JAZLII010000057.1:0-3010 GCA_045617275.1 Bacteroidaceae bacterium | reverse complement strand
GCCACTCCTGAGCCCCAGCAGGCGAAGACCCAGGACCTCACCGAGCAGCCGGCCGAGAGCGCAGACCAACTTCTGGCTGTGGCAGACATACCCGTGAAGCTCAGTCCGGAGGACAGTCTTGCCCTTGCCCTGCAGACCCGCGAGGCTGAGCATGCCAAGCGAGCTGAAGAGCGCCGCAAGGCCCGCCTGAAAGGCCCCATGGCCGAAGACGGACTGCCCATCCTCTACGACCTGCCCCTCAATACCAATCCCAACTTCCTCTACGGAGGTGTGTGGCTGGAGCGACGGGACAATGAATGTCTGGTCCATATCGTGCATACCTTCGAGAAGGACGACGAGATATACTACGTGGCTGGCGAGGACAGCTATCTTCAGGACAGGGACAATCCGTCGGTACTCTACAAGTGTCGTGGGACAGCCGTTGCCCGTGTCTTCGACACGCAGTTCCACGTGTCGGGAATGCGTGGCAAGACGGTGGACTTCACCCTCATCTTCCCCGCTATCCCAGAGGACTACCATTATCTCAACTTCATAGAGGTGGGTTCGAAGGAAGACCGGCTGTCGCAAAGCGGATACCACTTCAAGTCTGATCTTGAACCCCAATCTCCCGCAATCCGCCGATAAGAAACAAGCTAACATCGCAACGTCATGAAAAAGATACTTTCCCTGCTCTTCCTGGCGGTCTCGCTCAGCGGCTCTGCCCAGCTGCGCTACGATGCAGAAGGACCCAAGATGGTGCTGCCCACCCTGGAGCGCGAGGCCAGCAAGGACTACGATCTGAGCCAGCAAGACACCTACCCGATATACCGAGCCAACCATCAAATAGTGCTCGACCCCAAATCAAGTGAAAACCGGCGCGACTTCGCCATCTGGTGCACCAAGGAGGCCACCTATCTGGCCGAGCGCATCTATTGCGAGCAAGCCTACACGGAGTATCATGCCAATCCTTCTGGCTACATACAGGACAGCGCCACCGGCATCAAGTACCGCCAGACCGGCGAACTGGGTTTCCCCACCCACATAGGGCGCTACCTGGTGCATGGCATCTTTGGCACCTATACCGTCAACATCGAGGTCTATCCACCCCTGCCCGAGACCTGTACGGCCATCCACTACGGCCGTGATGCCCTGGACGATCCCCGCTTCCCCGACTCTGCCAAAGAGCGTGTACGCGAGAAGGACCTGCAGATCAGGGACTTGCAAAGCAATCAGAGGCTGATGAAATACAATCCACCGACCATCGTGGAATAATCAATAATTCACAATTCATAATTCACAATTCATAATGCAGAATTGGCAGAACCAAGTTCTTCGGCCTTCACAATTCATAATTTTCATTCTTTCATTTTTCATTCCTCAATGAAACGCACGATAACCCTTTTTCTCTTCCTGCTCCTCTTGTTGCCCACGATGGCGCAGAAGCCCTTCACGGCTCGTGTCGTGGCTGGTAAGGACTATCCCTATTATATCACCTCGGTCATGGCTTATATCACGGGGTGGGCAGGTGAAGGCGACAATGACCCATACAAATACCATAGGGACTTATACTTTGAGAAGCTCGACCACCACACCTATACCCTTAAGCGCGATACCGCGTGGTTGGGTACCATCACGTTCTACTTCTCGGTGATGGATCAGCAAGGCACAAATAAGTACCTCAACCATTCTCTTAGGGTGCCTGTCATACCAGGCGAACAGCTTACCGTGACTCTCCACGATGCCTGGGACGTGGAGATAGGAGGCAGTCAGCTCTATCGGGAGTACGGCAATGCCTGGCGCGCCATCCTCCACCAAGACAAACCGGTCAAGGACTATGTGGCCAAACATCGCAAGGAGCGTGGCTGTGCCTTGTTTGTCCTGTCCGAGCGGCGTCTGCCTGACTATTCGCCCTTCTATGAAGAGCGTGTCAAACTATTGGACTCTACTTCCATCGGCTTTTTCGGAGATGCGAAGGAGTTGCAATCCAAAAGTATCATCAATACTACCCATAGCGAATATGAACAGTCGAAGATGCGTGGTCTCCACGACGATGTTTTGGGGCGTGCCAATCCTGTGCCTTTCGACCGCCAGTTGGAAGGCCAAGCCCTCATCGATGCCGTGGGAGAGAAGTACAGGGGCAAGCCCACCTTGGTCTCCGTATGGAGCTATGGCGCAAGCAATACTTGCCCCGATGCTTACGAACTCTATGTGCATGCCAAGGGTATGAATCAGGTACATCTCACCTCGGTCAAAGGACTTGATGAGGAAAGGTACTGGAAAAGCTCTATTCGCAGCTATCCTGGCGACCACTATCTCCAGATGCGTTATCAGGTGGACTCTCTCTTCCAGCTCTACATGCCCGACATAGCGTATTCCGCTATCCCCGGACGCCACTTCTACATACTGCTCGACGAAGAGGGCAAGGTGGTGGCACATGGCGATCGTCTGCATGACTACCGCCAGCTCATCACCCTGACCGACCAACTGAAGGCCAAGGCCGGGCTGCCTCCTTTCAAGGAGAAGCCCTATGAGGTGAAGTACCTGGACACGGATGCGACCAGTAAGCAGAGTGAAGAGGAAAAGCTGCAGATCTTCAGGCAAGCCCGGGAGCGTATGTGCTATGAGGCCTATATGCCTTTTGAGGGCTATGAGTCGTACAAGTATACTAAAAATGTGCTCTACGCCACCACGGCCAAGCAGCTCAACATCTCTCAGCGCCTCTACGACCGGGTGCGCAAGACCATAGAAGAGGAGAATAAGGAGAGTCACGATGGTCTGCTGCAGGCCATTGTTGATGCTGAAGCGCGAAAAGCCAAGATGCAAGACGACTATAAGCCCGACCTGGAAGCCTACAGCAAGGACATGGCCATCGGACACCCCGTAGACCTGGGGCTCTCCGTGATGTGGGCCGACATGAATGTAGGATCCAAGACCGCCGAGGACTTTGGCATGTACTTCGCCTGGGGCGACCCCGAACCAGTCAAAATGGATGATGCCTTGAATCGTGGCTGGTACAACTACCGCTGGTGCA
>JAZLII010000056.1:0-5520 GCA_045617275.1 Bacteroidaceae bacterium | reverse complement strand
CGGGGCGTGGCACAGCCGGGTACGGCTTGGCGTGGGGTGAAGGTATCGGCGAGGGCTGGGGTACGTATGAGGCGTAGATAGGAAGGGTAAATGGCAAAAAATATCCCAAAAAACATGCAAATCACTCTACATCTCTACATTAGACGTTGTAAGTACATGTATATCAGTGTATACACACGATGTAGAGTGGTGTGTAGAGTGCGATTTTCACTCTACATACTCTACATTGTGTCAAGGGCAGATAGCTGTGCTGGGTGTGTAGAGATGTAGAGTAAAAATCGCACTCTACATGGTACTCTACATGGTAAAATCGCAATAGTAACCCGTTGTATATGAGTGTGATACATGGCGCATGAGGGACACGAATGTAGAGATGTAGAGTAAAATGCACTATTTCCAGAAAAATCTTGCTAATCCAAAATATATTCCGTATCTTTGTAAGAGGGAAGAAAAGTCAACCCATATCGTACCAAAGAAAACATATACAGCCATGAGAGTATCTGTAATAAGAGTGCACAAGGACGGGCACAAAAGTGTTAAGAATGAGGATGTTGCGCAGATAATGGAGCGCATCAGGACTGGTAGGAATGCAGAAGATATACTGTGCTACCGTGAGGCGGCCCTTTCGCTGGACTCACCCTCCAGATGGGTGCATGCAGACCGTCTGAAGTACCTCTGTCCGACCTCTGTATACAGTCGAAAGGCCTCTGGAGAGCTTGTCTGGAGGCTCTGCAACGGCGTTTCGGTGCTCCGTCTGGAGGGTGTGAGCGGTCCGGCTCAGTTGCAGAAGGCCAAGAACTATGTGCGCCAGTTTCCGCAGGTTTTTTGTGCCTTTGAAGGTGCCGACGGGCACTCTTTGATGGTGTGGACGCTGTCCAGACGCCCCGATGGCACCCTTCCCACGCGTGAAGAAGAGGCTCTGAGCTTCTCTGCACAGGCCTATGCCGTCAGCGTGCAGTGTCTGGCCCCTTCGTGCGAGTTCACCTTGCAGGTGGAGGAACCCTCTCTCGACAAGTCCTGCCTGATGAGCTACGATCCGGAGCTCTATCTCAATCCCCATCCTGTCCCCTTCTCCATAGCCCAGCCTGCCAGACACGATGTGCAGCAGATGCAGGTGAGTGGAGCGCACGACGGCTATCTCTCCCGCCTGAAGGCAGGACCGGAGAGCTATATCACGCTGACGAATGTCTTCAATGCCGTGTACCGCAGGGTGAGAAAGGGCCTGGAGGGATGGCGTCCGGTCGATGATCCCTTGCGCATGGTGCATCGTGTAGCCGAGGAGTGTACGCTGGTAGGTGTGCCCCAGGAGGAGGTGACGCACAGACTCTTCCTGATGTTTGAGCACAGCCTGCGTGAGGACGAGGTGAGAGGAGTGGTGGAGAATGTCTACTCCAACGTGGAGGAACTGGGCCACAAGTCCGGACTCTCCAAGCATCAGCAGGTGGCATACCGCTTGCGCGAGTTCCTGGCTCGTCGCTATGATATTCGCTTCAATGAGGTGCTGCAGATGACGGAGTTTCGCGAGCGTCAGTCGTTGCAGTTCATCTACCGCGAACTGGGGCGTCGTGAGCTCAACAGCATACACCATGAAGCCCTGATCGAGGGCATCGAACCTACCTTTGGCGAGCTGGACAACATCGTACACTCCTCGCGCGTACCGCTCTACAATCCCATCACCAGCTATCTGGACCAACTGCCTCAGTGGGACGGGCGCGACCACATAGCCCAGGTGGCCGGCCTGGTGCCCAACCGCAACCCGCACTGGGAGAGACTCTTCCGTCAGTGGATGCTCTCCATGGTGGCCCACTGGATGAATGCCGACCAGCTGCACGCCAATGCCACAGCCCCCATCCTCATCGGCAAGCAAGGCTATCGCAAGAGCACCTTCTGCCGTATGCTCCTGCCGCCCGAGATGCAGCAGTTCTTCACCGACAGCATCGACTTCCGCTCCAATGTGGAGGCAGAGCGCAGCCTGTCGCGCTTCCTGCTGGTCAACATCGACGAGTTCGACCAGCTCAGCGAGCGTCAGTTTGCCTTTGTCAAGCACCTCTTCCAGAAACCGCAGACCAACATACGCCGTATGTACAGCGAGGCCATCGGCACCCAGCGCCGCTATGCCTCCTTCATCGGTACTAGCAACCACCAGGAAGTGTTGCGCGACCCCACGGGCAATCGCCGCTACATCTGCGTCGAGGTCACCGCCCCCATCCGTGTGGAGGAGGGCATCAACCATGCCCAGCTCTATGCTCAGGCCCAGCATCTCATCAATCACGGTGAGCGCTACTGGCTCAACGACGAGGATGAGGCCCTGCTCAAGGAGTCCAACCAGGCATTTGAAGCAGAGAGCCCCCTGGAACAGATATTCTGCAGCCTCTTCACGGTGCCTCTCGAGAGTCAGGAAGGTGAGTGGATGCGTGCGGCAGAGATCCTTGAGACCATGAGCCGTCACCGTCTCTTCAACCCACGCAAGGACAAAAATCTCAACAATCTGGGCAAGGTGCTCACCAAGCAGAATGTCGTCAAGTCCCGCAAGGCAGATGGCATGGTGTACTGGGTGAGAAGGCGTTGAGCGATGAGCGTTGAAGGCCGAGCGAGAGCGGTGTGATATTTAACAAGCAGAAAGACGGAATGATGAACAAATACTTTTGCATGAAGACAGACTGCGTGCATGCCCAGGCGTGTATGCGCTTGCAGTCCTTTTTGAGAGGTGAGGCGAGTGATGCTCTCCTCACCGTTGTCAACTATAGTCTGGTGGGTGATGGCAGTCTGTGTCCCCACCGTGTCGAGCAGGCCCGGGTGACTTATGCCCGGGGCTTTGTGGCCGTCTTCGACCGCATACCCCAGAAGGTGGGTCGCGACATAGCCCTTTCCCTCTCCCTCATCTTTGGCCGTAATCCCTACTATAAGCTTCGTCGCGGTGATCGCCCCATATCTCCTGCCGACCAGGCTACCATCGTCAAGGCCTTCCGTAAGCACGGCATTGACGACCCCTCCATCTTCGACTCCTTTGAGGAGCACGAAGAGTGGGTGCCCATAGAGCCTTGATCTTTGCTGTCTCCGATTTATCTATCAAATGCCTGAAATACTACGAAAAAGGGCAGGGAAGGGCAAGAAATGGGATTAAACAAAAGTAAACACGAGGGTAAATATGGGGGAAAACAGTGCTTGGGTAAGGAAAATGTGCCTGAAAAGTTGGAGGGGTAGGGAATATTTCATAATTTTGCAGACGAGTAATACATTTGTAATATGAGCGCAGCAGAAATGAGACTACACGATATCTGCACGAACATCTATCGTGATTACAATCTTGGCGTGATGACCGAAAGTGAGAAATTCCACTTCCTGGCCATCTTTACCAATATGCTTAGAGATTCACTGACAGATGATGAGTCTGCCTCTCTCTGTCCTTACAGCGTTCAGGAACTTCGTCAGCGCGCCCAGCAAAATACCATGGACATCAAGGATGGAAACTGCAAGCCAATAGAGGATTTCTTTGCATCTGTTGAACAGTGATCCTTTCGTGATGATACCAGTTAAATATACACCTCTCTTTTTGCGTGCATTCAAGGATATTACAGAGTGTGGCCGAGATGTTTACGATCAAAAGACCCAAGCAAAACTATTGTCTGCATTGAGAGATTGTAAGACTAAACTGCAAGACAATCCTCTCCTTGGTGCTCGGGAATTGCTGTTGGAAGGTCAGGAGTTGGTATATCGCCACATCGTGATTCCTCCCTACTTTAAGCTGATCTACACTATCTACGAGGACACCATCTATTTCTCTGACATTTGGGATACACGCAGAGATCCAAAGAAATTGGAAGACCGACTGCCTTAGAACTTCTTGAGCTTTACGAAGAAGAGGACGGGGCCTCCGTCGAGTTTGAGGTTGCGGATGAACTCCTCCTCGCGTTTGTCGTGCCTTTTCAAGAAGGCTGTCTCTGGATCAAGCTCCAGGCTCATCTCTTTTTTCCATTCCAGCGGAGTCTTGAAACTGGTACCCAGCAGTGTTCCGTCTGCAAGCAGCATGTAGTCAACTGTAGTAGAAAGATTACTCTGTATGAGGGTGGGGTCAGGCTCGAAGTTCGGCATCCACATAACACTGTGGCCCGTGCTTATATCATACATCATATAATACCACCGACTATTGTACGTGAAATTTATCAGTACGTAGTTGGAATTAGCTGTGACCTGGAGCTTTGTTATGGTGTGATCTCCAAATGTCGCACCATACTGGGTGTTGTTCTTGATTTTCTCAGATGCTCTCAATGCTCCCGTGCATACAAAGCTTGCAACCTTCCTGTCAGGCAGAATCTGCCAGATGGTGTCGGATTTCTCAAACCCCAGCATTATATCGTCATCCACCTGCACCAAACCTTCTCTGCTGATCCAAGGTATTATGTATAATGGGTCATCTTTGAAGGCTACCCCCGTAGGTTTTCCGTTCTCGTTCAGGACAGTACAGTAGAATTTGTTCCAGCTGTCAACATAATGGTTGATGTGGAATCCAATTTTCCTGTTTTGGGTGGTGAGCATGTTGTAGGAGACAATCTGGCTGTACTCCGTACGCTTGTAGTTGCCATGATAGTCGAAATAGACTTGTTTATGTCCCATTTCATTGAAGTATACCTCCTTCTTCTTACGGTTAAGTTGAATACGACTGTCAACGACATACTGCGTGTCATTGTCTATCTCTTTGTACGGAACGGAAGTCTTTCTACCGTCTTTGTCTGTCTTCGTGACAGACCTTATGGGATTGCCGATTTGGGCTACGAGTTTACCTTTTCTGGTATAGATGGCATGTACGCGAGGACCTTCCGATTCGCCATCTTTTTGTAATACGTCGTATGTGACAAAAAGCAGGTCGTCATCCGCTTGAATATCAAAGATGCCCCTTATATTAACTCCGGGCAGGGCATCGAGCTGCACCATGTCATAGCTTTCCATAAGATCTTTTGTCAGCATCTGCGTGGGCAGATTATTCTTGTCTTCACCAATCAGTGAATCCGGAAGATGGATGTACTTTATCTGACTGAGGTCACTGGGCAGGATGGGTAAGGAGTCGAGTTGCTCCGCCGTAGCATATATCTCAGGATTAACGGTCAATGGTATCTCCCTCGTTGCCACGCATCCTGCGATGGCGAGACTGGCGAGCAATAATAGGTAGATGGTCTTTTTCATCTGCGTGATGTTTTGTTTCAGTGACTGCATTAGAACTTCTTGAGCTTCACAAGGAAGAGGACGGGGCCTCCGTCGAGCTTGAGGCTGCGGATGAACTCTTCTTCTCGCTTGTCTATATGCGTGTCAAAGGTAAGCTCTTGGCTCAACAATTTCTTTAGTTCATAGGGTGTGGGAAGATCGCGGAAGGATATCAGTGTACCATCAGGAAGGAGTGTGAACTGGTAAGTCAAGTCAATATATATACCGATGATGGTGTTTGTGTAAGGAATGTCGATGGTCCACCAGATACTGTGACCTGTCTCGGCATCGACGACCAGATTGTGAGACATAGCCCCAACC
>JAZLII010000055.1:0-7807 GCA_045617275.1 Bacteroidaceae bacterium | reverse complement strand
CTGGAGGTGATGAGAGCCTTCACTTCCCGCAAATCCGACCAAGCGATGGGCATGCCCGACGTGGAGCAGGAACTGGCCCGACTGAAGGCAAGAAGAAGTGACCTCCCTCGCATGGGAGGTAGCCGTGGAGGACACCTATCGCTGCTGCGCAAAGTGGCCGCCATCCTCGTGGCTGCCCTCATGCTCACCGGCCTGAGCTATGCCGCCGTGCGTACCTCGTTCTTCACTCAGAGTTGGAACGAAGACAAGGCACAGATGGCAGAGGTGAAGACTGCCGATGCCGACCCGACGGAACACACCGCCTACGCTCCCGAGATAAAAATGGTGGGGGATAGCGTAATACTCTTCAAGGACTATCGTCTCGACTCCATCATGATGCAGATAGACAAGTACTATCAGGTTGAAAGTCAGTTTGCTGACGCCGAGTCACGCAGTATGCGCCTCCTCTTCAAGTGGAACAGACAGCATAGCCTGGAGGAGGTACTGGAGCGCATGAATGGCTTCGAACGCCTGAAGGTTCGTCGCGAGGAGAACACCCTGATTGTGGAACAAAACGCAGCAATGGAATGATGACGATGAAACGAACCATCTCCGCCCTCTGGGCCTTGCTGCTATGCCTGACCATCCAGGCTCAGCGCATCAGTGTGTCTTTCCAGAATACACGTCTGCCCGCAGTCCTGGAGCAGATGATGCTCCTGCAGGACGAATATGAGATCTATGCCATCAACGACGACCTGGACCATTTCATCATCACGGCCGACATCGTTGAGGCTACCATCCCCGAGGCTCTGGCACAGATCACCGCCTTCTATCCCATCCGTTGCGTCATCAGCGACCATGTCATCCATGTCGAGGCGCTCCGCAAGCATGAGAACCAGTATCGCGGAACGGTGGTGGGAGCGGACAGCATTCCCCTGCCCAATGCCAAGGTCACCCTCTACAATGCTAAGGACAGCACCAAGCTGCAGGAGGCAGCCTGTAGCGAGGCCGGTGTCTTCGTGGTACCCTGCCAGGAGGACAGCGTACTGATGCGCTTCACCTACGTGGCGCACGACACGCTGTGGGTGCATCCCACGCAGAGCGACCTGGGCACGATTATGCTCAAAGACCATGACAAGCAGATGCAAACCGCTACCGTGGTGGCTCCACCCTGGACGGGCCGAAACATCACCCTCTCGTTCCAGTTCATCGACTCGTTCACATCGATGGACCTCCCCATCAACAAGCAGGAAGACATACGGCTGGTGGCAGAGAGCGACACGACGAAGGATTTTCCACCATCAGTCATGGAGACACACAATGGTGCGTCGCATGTTACGTACTATCGCTTCGACGTGCCTGCCCGTCCCGGCGATTATCTGCTGACAACATGCTACGAGGGCTATGAACCCGTGCGAATGCCCTATCATGTGGGCAGGACAGGGCGCAGAAGCCAGATAGACGAGGTTGTCCGAGTGAAACGCCTGATGTCAAAGACTACCAAGCAATATGTCGAAGACCCCGACGGCGACATCATCGTGGACGGCAAACGCATGCGTGAACTGGTGGTTACGGCCACAAAGGTGCAGATGTATTACCGGGGCGACACCATCGTGTATAATGCCGATGCCTTCACCCTTCCCGACGGCTCCATGCTGCAGGATGTACTGAAGGTGATGCCTGGCGTGGAGGTCAACGGCAATGGCGAGATTAAGGTGAACGGCCGCAAAGTGGACGTGCTGCAGTTGGACGGCAAGGACCTCCTCAGCGGTGGCACCGAGATGTTGCTCAAGAACCTGCCTCACTACACCGTGGATCAGGTGAAGGTCTTCGAACAGGACGAACTGGGCGCACGCCTCGTAGGCGCACGTTCATTAGTAAAGGAGTACACCATGAACGTGACACTCAAGAAGCAATATAAGATAGGTTGGCTGGGCGAAGTAGAGATGGCTGGCGGTCTGCCCTGGACCCCCCAACCCCCTTTAGGGGGAGCTGATTACAACAGTACCTCAGATGACTCCCCTAACTTTCTCCCCCTAAAGGGGGATGGGGGGTCCAGCTGGGGGGTCTACCAGGCCCGTGCCTTCGTAACTCGATTCACAGAGCAGTCGCGCCTGATGGTCTCTGCCATGTCAAACAATGTCAACAACGATGCCTATAACTACTTCGAGGAGTGGGAAGATCAGATGCGCTTCACTGGCTTACAACGTCACAACTACCTGTCGCTGATGTACAGTGTCTATGACCGGCAGGAACGTTACGAGGACAACGTCATCCTGAGCAGCAAGTGGACACGCTCCGAGACGGAGAGCCGCCAGTCATCGCTGACCTATCTGACACATGGCGACACGTGGGCACGGCAGCACCAAACAGGCCTGAGCAACGATTTTGCAGGCATCCTTACCAACCGCTTCATCATCAAGAAGCCCTTTGCGCTCCGCCTCGTTACGGAACTCAACTACAATCATCGTGAGAGCCAGGGCCTCAGTCGGTCGGCGCAGTTCAATGCCGATCCTGCGTCCTACGGCGATGTGGTGGCGCTGATGGACTCGCTGATGCAGAATCCCTTCCAATCCAATGTCTCGAGCATTGCCCTCAGCAAGACCCGTTCCGAGAGTATGCAGAACGGTACCAGCTGGAGCCTTAAACAGGATGTCACCTACGACAAGAAACTGGCCTCTGGCGACCGTCTGTACATCGGTCCCACATTCACTCATAAGCAGCAGAGTGGCACGGAGCACAACGCCTACCAGCTGGACTACATCCAAGGACAGGGTCAGAACGACTTCCGCCATCGCTACAATCTGTCGCCCAGCTACAGTAACCAAGCCGAAATGCACGCTTCGTACACGTACAATATCCACAGCGAACTGTCTGCCCAGTTTGGAAACAACCTTGTCTGGAATCAGGTACACAAGGAGCAAGAGCGATACCGATTCGATCAGACAACCGGGTGGTCGGCAGACAAGGCATTGGGAGCCTTGCCTTCCACACGCCAGCTGCTGATGCAGGGCTTCGACCGCCGGAACTCGTACATCGAGGACCGAGGCAAGTTCTCAAGCCGCTACTTTGCCAACCTGAGATACAGGCACAACCGTGGCAACCTTCGCAATGAACTCACCCTGCTTCCGGCCGTGGCAATATGGCACGAGCGCGAGCAATACCATCGTGATGCCCTCGACACCAGCTTCACTCGCAAGCTGCTGATGCCCGAATTGCATGCTATATTCGATAACCGAATGAATAAGAAAAATGATGATGGCCTGAACATCGAGCGTAAGTTTGGTGGCTGGTACAACCTTAGCAGCCAAGCCCCTGACATGCAGATGCTGCTGCCCGTAAGCGATGCCTACAATCCGCTGGCCGTCACGCTGGGCAATCCCCACCTTCGTCGCTCTTACGACCACGACCTTACTGTCTACTTCGACTATAATCGATGCCACCACTGGGGTTCCGATGGCATCTACGAGAATCTGGAAGCCACACTCAACGTTCGGCAGAATGCCATTGCCACGGGCTATACCTACAATCCCACCACGGGTGTCTATACCTACCAGCCCACCAACATCAATGGCAACTGGGATGCCCGTCTGCATTGGCTGCACCGCCAGGCACTCAGCAAGATATTCGGCTACGAGATTATGAGCAATTACACCTATCGCCACAGCGTGGACCTGATTGGTGGCGAGCGCAGTACGGTCAACTCACACACGGTAGAACCTACATTGCAGTTCATCTGTAAGCCAAACAGCCAGAGCATGATCAGGCTGAGCGGAACCTGGAACTGGACACGCTACGACAGCCAGCGCCCCGGCTTCACCACGCGCGCCACGCTCAACCATCAGTATGTGCTGCATGGGACGTTGCAGTTGCCGCTCGACATCCAGTTCGTCACCGACTTTGGCCTCTATATGCGCTCGGGCTACGACACCCCCTCCATGAATACCTCCGACTGGGTGTGGAACGCCTCCCTCAGCCGCTCGTTCTGGAAGGAGAAACTCCTGCTGAAAGTCACTGGCTACGACATCCTGCAGCAGATCAACAGCATCACGCAGGACTACAACAGCCAGGGCCGCACCGAGACCTGGGTACGCTCCATCCCGAGCTACGTCATGGCCACTCTGACCTACAAGTTCCACGTAGCGCCCAAGGCAAAGAAATGAACTGATTGTGAAAGATTTCATACACATAGATTAGTAATAATAGTACGACATGTCACCCCGCCCGCCGCCCGAGAAGGATAGCGGGCGGTTTATCTTTAAGAAAAGAGGTACAAGTTGGTCCATATAAAGAAATATAAGTATCTTTGCACCTGAATAAGAGCGAATATCATCTTACCGTTTTCATCTTTTCAAGAAAAAGTTGCCTTTGGGGGGTATTGAAAAACGACAGCTGTGTGTTATATAGGTAAAAGACACGACGAATGAACTACCAAAAAGAAGATTTCGAAATCCTATACAAGACCCATTACCGGCAGATGTACCGTGTGGCCTACCTCGTTCTGCAGGACGAGGAGGACGCTCGCGACGCTGTCAGCCAGGTCTTCACGCAGTTGCTGCAACAGCGATCTCACAATTTTCGCCGACGGACAGAAGCGGAGGGCGAGGTCACTGCCGCATATCTGCTGACCGCCACCCGCAACCATAGCCTCAATATGGCGAGGGACAGGCGACAGCACGTTGCCCTGATGCCAGAGATGGCCAGTGAAAACCCAGAGCAGCGGAGGGAACATGACGAACTGACGGCCGAAGTACGGCGCATCATCCGCGAGGAACTCTCGCCCCAGGATCAGCGCATCCTCGCCCTTCGCTATGACGAAGACCTGTCGTACGCCAAGACAGCCGACATGCTGGGTATCAGCACAGCTGCCGTGAACAAGCACGTCACCCGTTCGTTCGCCAAGCTCCGGAAGTTGTTGAGGAAGTGACCACAGCCCAAAACAACAAAACGACTAATCCCCTAAACGTCTAATCCACCAAAAAGACCAAAGAAATGATGACAAGAGATGATATTGACAAGAAGATAGGCATGCCCGACGTGGATGCCGAATGGAAGAAGTTTGAGCAGGAAAACCGCTCCCTGTTTGCCGGTAACAGCAGGGATTTCTCCCTCCGCAAGATAGCCGCCATCCTCGTGGCAGCCCTCATGCTCACCGGCCTGAGCTACGCCGCCGTGCGTACCTCGTTCTTCACAAAGAGTTGGGAGGCCTCCACCAGCTCCACACAAAGGGATACGGTTCTGAAGGCTCCTGCCACCTCTTCAAGAGAACAGGAATCCTCCCCCTCGGGGGAGTTAGAGAGGGGCTGTATCCTCTTCAAGGATGTTCGCCTTGACTCCATCCTGATGCAGATCGACCCATATTATAAGGTAGAGAGCCATCTGACGGACAATGAGTTGCGGAAGATTCGCCTCCTCTTCAAGTGGCAGAAGCAGCACAGCCTGGACGAGGTGATCCAACGCCTCAACGGCTTCGAACGCTTCCAGATACGACGCGAAGAGAACACCCTGATTGTGGAACAGCCCCAGGCAGAACAGCAGAGCAGATGAGACGGACGATTCTTTCCCTTCTGGTGCTGCTGCTCAGTGTGGCAGCCCAGGCCCAGCGTGTCACGGTTTCCTTCTCGCAGGCACCCCTTCCCAAGGTTCTGGAGCAGCTGACCTTGCTACAGGACGAGTATGAGATCATGGCCATCAACAACGATCTGGACAACTTCATCATCACGGCTGACATCGTGGAGGCTACCATCCCCGAGGCCCTGGCACAGATCACCGCCTTCTACCCCATCCGTTGCGTCATCAGCGACCATGTCATCCATGTCGAGGCACTCCGCAAGCATGAGAACCAGTACCGGGGTACGGTGGTGGGGACAGACAGCATTCCCCTGCCCAATGCCAAAGTCACCCTTTACAACGCCAAGGATAGCACCAAGCTGCAGGAGGCAGCCTGCAGCGAGGCCGGCGTTTTCGTGGTACCCTGCCAGGAGGACAGCGTACTGATGCGCTTCACCCATGTGGCGCACGACACGCTGTGGGTGCATCCCACGCAGAGCGACCTGGGCACGATCATACTCCACGAACGCAACACACACCTCGACTCCCTGTCGGTGGTGGCTCCACCCTGGACGGGCAGGATGATAAAGCTCTCCTTCAACTTCGTGGATTCCTTCACCGGTCATGATATCTACCTGAATGACATAAAAGACATCGGCCTTTGCCATGCCAGCGACACCGCCCAGAAATGTCCCCTTGTCTCGGCCGCAACCCTTTCCAGAGGTGCCAGCGAGCACATGTATCTTCAGTTCGAGATTCCTGCACGCAAGGACGACTACATTGTATGGTTCAAGGCAGAGGGTTACGAACTGGCCCGAATGCCCTACAAGGTAGAGACTGTGGGACGACGCACGGAGATACGCGTGCCTCCCGTCCGTGTCAGACGTGAGGTGACAAAGCCAGAGTTCGAATACATCGAGGACCCTGACGGCGAAATCATCATGAATGGCAAGCGTATGCGCGAACTGGTGGTTACGGCCACCAAGGTAAAGATGTACCACAAGGGCGACACTATCGTCTACAATGCCGATGCCTTCCAGTTGCCCGACGGGTCGATGCTCGACGACCTGCTCAAGGCGATGCCTGGCGTAGAGATCAATGCATACGGAGAGATCAAGGTGAACGGCCGCAAGGTGGATGTGCTGCAGCTGGACGGCAGCGACTTCTTCAACGGCAAAACCGAACTGCTCCTGCAGAACCTGCCCCACTACACGGTGGAGAAGGTGAAGGTCTTCGAGCAGGACACGGAGCAGGCCCGCCGCGTGGGTGCCAAGTCCATCAACAAGGAATATGCCATGAACGTGATACTGAAGAAGCAATATAAGATAGGTTGGCTGGGCAACATCGAACTGGCAGGCGGCCTTCCCACCGGCAGCCCTCCTAGCCCCCGAGGGGGAATAATAACGAATGGGGAGGATGCGCGCTACCAGGCTCGTGCCTTCGTGACCCGCTTCTCCGAGCAGTCGCGCCTGATGATCTCGGCCACGTCCAACAATGTCAACAACGATGCCTCAAACCGCAGCGAAAGCTGGTCGGACAACACAAGCGAAGAGGGGTTGCACCGCCGCAACTATGTCTCGCTGATGTACAATGTCAATGACCGTCAGGGGCGTTTCGACGAAAAGGTGTACCTGCACACCAAATGGTCGCACCACGAGACGGAGAGCCGCCAGTCGGCTCTGACCTACCTACAGTCGGGCGACACCTGGGCACACCGTCGCGAGACCAACACCTCCAACGATTTTGAGGCCAATCTCGACAACCTGTTCTATCTCAACAAGCCCTTCGCCCTCACCCTCTGGACATGGGCCAAATACAGCCATCGCGAGAGCCAGGGACTCAGTCAGTCGGCTCAGTTCAATGCCGATCCGGCAGCCTACGGCGAGGTCACCAGCGTGCTCGACTCGCTAATGCAGAACCCCTTCCAGCAGCCTGGCGTGGCGAAGATTACGCTCGACAAGAGCCGGACGCAGAGTCTGCTCCGTGGCAATGAGTACAGTTTCACTCAGCGTGTCATCTACAGCAAGGAACTCAACTCTGGCGACTACTTCAGCACGCAGAATGCCTTTGTACACAACCATCAGAAGAGCAAGGACTTCAACATCTATCAACTGGACTATCTGCAGGGTACGGGCATGAATGACTTCCGCAACCGCTACAACCTCTCGCCCAGCCACGACAATGGTTTCTCTTCATACAACGAATACACCATGAACCTCAAATGCGGACTGAGCATGCTGTTCAACTATGATTTCTGGTGGGAGCAGAAACACAAGGA
>JAZLII010000054.1:0-7271 GCA_045617275.1 Bacteroidaceae bacterium | reverse complement strand
TTCTGTTGCAGGGCAGCACCTTCCTGCTGACGGAAGTTGACGAACTGGCTGAGACATTGTCCGATAGCCTCCAGGGCGGCGTTCCATTCCTCATCTGTCAGTTCTTGCTGGGTCTCTGTGCGGGTCATGACCTCGGGCATGCGCATCAGGATGTGCCAGGGGTCCTGTGACATGGGAATGCTCTGTTCCTCACATATCTGCTGGATCTGCTTGTAGTATGTGCCCAGCAAAGCGCCGTTGAGGGGAGTTTCTACGGTGCAGGTGTCCTTCTCAATCCAAAGGTTGAACTCCACCTTTCCACGTTCAACGGTCGTGGCTATGGTCTGTCTGATTTCCATCTCCTTCTCGCGATAGATGGGAGAAACGCGCATGCTCAGATCCAGAGCCTTGCTGTTGAGCGACTTGATTTCTGCTGTGATCTTCTTGTCTTGGTATGCTACGGTAGCCTTGCCGTAGCCTGTCATAGATAGTATCATTGTTTTTTGGGTTTTTGCGGTTTTGCGTTCTTTAACAATAATTCTATGCAAAAGTAGGGAATTTATGGGAAAAAATTGTAAATTTGCATAATAATTTTAGCAAATAAGCATTTATGGCATGCATTTTACATATAGAGACGAGCACAAAAGTCTGTTCTGTGGCTTTGAGTCAGGACGGAGCGCTCATCTTTGAGAAGGCTGATCTGGATGGTCCTTCCCATAGTGTGAGCTGTGGAGTATTTGTGGATGAGGCTCTCTCTTTTGCCAATAGTCACGCCATCCCTGTCGATGCCGTAGCGGTGAGTCAGGGTCCTGGCAGCTATACGGGTCTTCGCATCGGCGTGTCCATGGCCAAGGGTGTCTGCTACGGCTATCGTGTACCCTTGCTGGCCGTCTCTACATTGCACTTGCTCTGTGTGCCAGTGCTGCTCCGCCACGACGATCTGCCCGAAGATGCCCTTCTTGTGCCGATGATAGATGCACGCCGCATGGAAGTCTATGCTGGCGTCTACGACCGTGCTCTCCGTGAAGTACGTCCCACAGGAGCAGACATCGTCGATGGCGACACTTATCGTACCTATCTCGATGAGCATCCTGTATATTTCTTTGGAGACGGTGCAGAGAAGTGCCAGTCTGTCATCCAGCATCCCAATGCTCATTTCCTGCCTGGCATCGTGCCTCTGGCCAAGAATATGTATCCCCTTGCAGAGCGTATGCTGATGCGGGGCGAGGTGCAGGACGTAGCCTATTTCGAACCCTTCTATCTCAAGGAGTTTGTGGCTACTAAGTCCAAAAACTTGCTGGAGACTGTCGGAAGATAGCGTGCATATCAACGATGATGAACGAATAACTACTTTCTTCGATTACTAAGCTTATGCAATATAATACGCAAAGAGAAAAACTCGTTATGCCTGAATATGGGCGTGCCATTCAGCAGATGGTGATGTATGCCACGCGTATCACCGACCGAACGAAGCGTCAGCGTGCCGCATATACGATCGTGGACATCATGGCCAACATGCAACCCTCCTTGCGCGAGTTGCCCAATTATCGCGAGCATCTCTGGAATCACATCGCTTACATCTCGGGCTACAGTCTGGATGTGGACTATCCCTACGAGATCAACCGCCTCGACGGGGAGGCTACTCGTCCAGAGCCCATGCACTATCCCATGAAGCGTATACACAATCGCTACTACGGTCATCTCGTAGAGTCGCAGTTGGCTCATCTGGCCACGATGCCTGACGGGGAGGAGCGAGACGCCTTCCTTGCCTTAGTGGCCAATCAGATGAAGCAGACCCTCTTCGACTGGAATCGGGATGCGATGAGCGACGAGAAGGTGGCTCAAGACATAGAGCGATACACAGATGGACGTGTCCATCTTGACCTCTCCACCTTCCGATTTGACCCCGTCATGCAAGGCAAGCAGCAGACCAATGGGTCAAAGAAAAAGAAGAAGAAATAATCTTCCAAACCGCAAATTCCCCTCAAGTATGCCATCATTTCTCATACAAGGCGGCCATCGTCTGTCTGGCGAGATTACTCCTCAGGGAGCTAAGAACGAAGCCCTGCAAGTGCTTTGTGCCACGTTGCTCACCAGCGACCCTGTACGCATCAAAAATGTTCCCAATATCTCCGATGTCAACAATCAGATCACGCTCTTGCGCGATATGGGCGTAACGGTCACGGAGCATGGCCCCGGAGACTATACCTTCCAGGCCGACCATGTCGACACCGACTACGTGGAGAGTTCGGAGTTTCTGGTGCGTTGTAGCCGTTCGAGAGGCAGCATCATGTTTGTGGGTCCCATGGTGGCTCGCTTTGGCAAGGCTTCGCTGGCCAAGCCTGGTGGCGACAAGATAGGTCGTCGTCGCCTCGATACCCACTTCCTCGGCATCCGCAAGCTGGGGGCTACCTTCGAACACGATGAAGAGCAGGGCGTCTTCCACATCCAGGCTCCACGGCTCAAAGGGACGTATATGTTGCTCGACGAGGCTTCCGTCACCGGTACGGCCAATATCATCATGGCCTCGGTGTTTGCAGAAGGCACCACCACCATCTACAATGCTGCCTGCGAGCCCTATATCCAGCAGCTCTGCCATCTCCTCAATGCCATGGGAGCCCAGATCAGCGGCATTGCCAGCAATCTTCTGACCATCGTGGGTGTAAAGAGTCTGCACGGAGCAGAACACCGCATCCTGCCCGACATGATCGAAGTGGGCAGTTTCATTGGTATGGCTGCTATGGTGGGCGATGGTGTGCGCATCAAGAATGTAGGCTATGAGCAGTTGGGCATCATCCCCGACACCTTCCGCCGCTTGGGCATCACCATAGTGCGTGAAGGCGACGACATCTTCATTCCCCGTCACGACCACTATGAGATAGATAGCTTCATCGACGGCTCCTTCATGACGCTTAGCGACGCACCCTGGCCGGGGCTCACCCCCGACCTGCTCAGTGTACTTCTGGTCGTCAGCACTCAGGCCAAGGGCAGTGTACTCATCCATCAGAAGATGTTTGAGAGCCGCCTTTTCTTCGTGGACAAACTCATCGACATGGGTGCGCAAATCATTCTCTGCGACCCTCATCGCGCCGTTGTGGTGGGCCACGACAAACAACTCACCCTCCGTCCTTCGCGTATGACAAGTCCCGACATTCGCGCTGGTATCGCCCTACTCATCGCAGCCCTTAGTGCCCCAGGTACGAGTCGCATAGAGAATGTAGGGCAGATCGACCGTGGATATCAGGACATAGAAGCACGTCTCAACGCACTTGGTGCACATATTACCCGAGTAGAATGATAGCAGAAGATACAGTCTACAAGATAGGTACGCTCACTCGCGTACATGCCTTGCGTGGAGAGGTTAGCCTGCTCTTCACCGATGACGTGTGGGATCGTGCTGATGCCGACTATCTTATCTTGCGCATAGATGGCATCTTGGTACCTTTTCAGTTGGAAGAGTATCGCTTTCGCAGTGACAGCGTGGCGCTGATCAAGTTCTTGCATGTCGACAGTGCAGAAGAGGCACAGGAACTGGTAGGAGTCGATGTCTATTTCCCCTTCGAGCTTGTGCCAGACGATGATCCCGACGACTACACGTGGAAGCATTTCACCGGGTTTACGGTTTCCGATGCCACGTTGGGCGATTTGGGAGAGATTGTCTCCGTTGAGGATAGTACAGCCAATGTCCTCTTCTGTGTGGAAGGCCGCTATGGCGATCTCTTGCTCCCTGCCGTGGAAGAGTTTATCCTCGACATCGACCATCAGGGGCGACATGTGCAGATGCAGTTGCCCGAGGGTTTGGTTGATTTGAATTAGTATATTTATCGGTGGTCGTTTTCAACCCCACCTTATTTAAGATTATAGTGAAAAAGAAAATAGCGATATTAGGCAGTACGGGCAGTATCGGTACCCAGGCACTGCAGGTCATCGAGGAGCACCCCGACCTCTATGAGGCTCGTGTCCTCACGGCCCATCGCCAGGCCGATCTCCTCATAGCGCAGGCCCGTAAGTTCCTGCCGCAGTGCGTGGTGATAGCCGATGAGAGCCTTTACCCTCAGGTGCGTGAGGCTCTGGCCGATACCGATGTGCAGGTGTACGCCGGTGCGGAGGCTCTCTGTCAGGTGGTACAGTTGCCTTCGGTCGACATCGTGCTGACGGCCTTGGTCGGTTTTTCCGGCCTGCGTCCCACCATCAGTGCCATCGAGGCGGGCAAACCTATTGCCTTGGCCAACAAGGAGACGCTGGTGGTAGCCGGCGAACTCGTCACACGTCTTGCCATGGAGCATCGTGTGCCCATCTTGCCTGTGGATAGCGAGCATAGTGCCATCTTCCAGAGCCTTATGGGAGAGGAGGCCAATGAGATAGAGAAGATCATCCTTACAGCCTCGGGCGGTCCTTTCCGTAAGTTTTCCATGGAACAGCTTCGCGATGTCACTCCACAGCAAGCCCTGAGGCATCCCAATTGGGATATGGGTGCTAAGATAACCATAGACTCTGCAAGCATGATGAACAAGGGCTTTGAGGTCATCGAAGCCAAGTGGCTCTTTGGCGTGGAGCCCGATCGCATCCAGGTGGTAGTACATCCTCAGAGTGTGGTGCACAGTGCCGTGCAATATCAGGACGGTGCCGTCAAGGCGCAGCTGGGCGTACCCGATATGCGTGTTCCCATACAGCTGGCCCTGAGCTATCCTCAGCGTCTCTCCAGTCAGTTCCCGCGTCTGGACTGGTACCAGATGCAGGACCTCACCTTCGAGCGTCCCGACATGGAGAAGTTTCGCTGTTTGCAGATGGCCTATCGAGCCTTGTCCGAGGGAGGCAACATGCCCTGCGTGCTCAATGCTTCCAATGAGGTAGTCAATCTGGCTTTCCGCCAGGGACGCTGTGGCTTCCTCCAGATGGCAGATATCGTGGAGCGAACTCTCGACGCCATAACCTTCCAGCAGGACAATACCCTGGAGGACTATCTCGCTTGCGATGCGGAGGCAAGGCGCATCAGTGCCCAGATGCTACAGTGATACAAATCATTTTACTAAGAACCCCAACAGATTAAGAATCCCCCAATATTCCAATGAGTGTTTTTCTGATCAAAGCGTTGCAGTTGCTTTGCTGCTTGAGTCTCCTCGTCGTATTGCACGAAGGAGGCCACTTCATGTTTTCCAAGATATTCAAGGTACGTGTGGAGAAGTTCTACATGTTCTTCAATCCTAAGTTTCATCTTTTCAGCACCCGCGACAAGTGGTTCACTCGTCTGTTCCCTTACTTTAAGGACAACGAGACGGAGTATGGTATCGGCTGGATACCCCTGGGAGGCTATGTGAAGATAGCCGGCATGATCGACGAGAGCATGGACAAGGAACAAATGAAACAGCCTGCCCAGCCCGATGAGTTCCGCAGTCAG
This sequence comes from Bacteroidaceae bacterium, assembly GCA_045617275.1. Classification (GTDB taxonomy): domain Bacteria; phylum Bacteroidota; class Bacteroidia; order Bacteroidales; family Bacteroidaceae; genus Physcousia. The sequence goes on along the minus strand of JAZLII010000054.1, from coordinate 1,894 downwards.
CCAGTCTGGAAGCGTTTCTTCATCATGGTGGGTGGTGTCTTAATGAACCTCATCGTGGCTCTAGTCATCTACAGTGCCGTCATTTTCACTTGGGGGCGTGACCTCATCCCCATGGATCGCATACCCGGTGGATTTGTCTACAATAGTGCTGCTCATGAAGCAGGCTTCCGCGATGGCGATGTACCCGTGGAGATCGATGGTGAAGAGGTGAAGTATTTCAAGGCCGACATCATCCGTCCTCTCTCTGAGGCCAAGACTGTCACGGTACTTCGTGATGGCAAGAAGACGGTGCTCGATATGCCCTCGTCTCTGCCCGATATGCTTGAGATGAGTGAGATGAATCCTCCCTTCCTCACACCTTTCGTGGCTTGCGAGGTAGACACTGTCATGCCCGGATCGCCCGCTTTGGAGGCAGGTCTGCAGAAGGGAAGTAGGATTTTGGCCATCGACGGCGTCAGCATCAGCAGTTGGGCCAAGTTCGACAGCATCATGCAGCGCAAGAGCGACATCCTTGCCGCTCCATGTTCGCCAGCCGATAGTCTGGCTCTGCGACAGATGGCCATCACCTTCACCTGTGGAGCAGATACCGTCAGCACCACCATGCAGCTCAATGAGAAGTACATGTTAGGCATCGGTCGCACCAATCTGCTCGACTACATGAGCCCCGAACACATAGATTACGGTCTCGGCGAGAGCATTCCGGCTGGTATTAAGTATGGATGGGACAAGACTGTAAGCTACGTTCACGACCTCAAGTATGTCTTTACGCCTAAGGGGGCCAAGAGCGTAGGTTCGTTCATCACCATCGGCAGCATCTTCCCCGACACTTGGGACTGGTCTGCCTTCTGGAACCTCACGGCACTCATCAGCATCATGCTGGCCGTGATGAACATTCTCCCCATCCCTGGTCTTGATGGCGGACACATCATGTTCCTGGCCATTGAGGCCATCACCCGTCGTCCTCCCAGTGAAAAAGTACAGACTTGGGCTGAGTACTTCGGTATGGCCATTCTTCTGCTCCTTATGGTCTGGGCTTTTGGCAACGACCTCATGCGTTTCGTCTTCTAAAATTATCAACTCTTCATTTTACTTTCGCCTGTGACCATTCCAACGGATCCCTTTATGCTCTTGAGCTTCATCAATATGAAGCTACGTGACCAGTACGATTCTCTCGAGGCGCTTTGCGAAGACCTCGACGTCAGCAAAGAGTCGCTCGATGCTGTGCTTTGTCCTGCCGGTTTCGAGTATAGCGAAGAGCAGAAGAAGTACTGGTGAGACAACGATGAAGGACCTGCACGTGTGCCTTTGCAGTGAACCATCCATTTTGACAAATCTGAATACCTGATTTATGACCCATCTCTACTATTATATCTCTGGATTTTTCCTACTTTTCCTCCTTACATCCTGCGGTGGTAAGACTCAGGCAGAACGACATCGGGAGGAGGCCGAGCTGGAAGGATCGGCCCTGCTCGTCCAGGCGCGAGAAGCCCTTGGTAGGCAGGAGTACGAAAAGGCGCGTCGAGCCATTCGCCACTTGCGTAAGGATCAGCCTCTGGCTCTTGATGCACGTCGCCAGGCCATCCTGTTGCTCGACAGCATCGAACTGGCTTCTGCACGCGACAGTGTGAGATACGTGGAAGGAGAAGAATGGGAGCGCCTCACCATGAAGGTACAGTTCTACGAGCGCAAGCTTCAAGAGGACCGTAAGGGGTATGGCATCAGCCAGAATGTATCGGGAAATTGAGTAAAAGAGGAAATGGTGCTAACTGTGATTTGGCGCACAGCACAGTACGATGTGGTGCCTAGTCATTCAGCTAAGCTAAAGGGCATTTAATCAATTAATAATATATAAAGTATGACAACAAAGAGACTCATCTTAGTCCTAGTGTGCATG
>JAZLII010000053.1:0-38435 GCA_045617275.1 Bacteroidaceae bacterium | reverse complement strand
CGTCTTGCCCACGTGTATCTCATACTGGCGGAGCACACGGAAAGGCTGGCCGAGTCCTGCACTGCCTACCTCCAGTTCGTAGTCTTCTTCCTCACGGCTCAAGTGGTCTTCGATAAATCGGCTCAGCTCGGCACAATCTTCGATCCATACACCTTCTGCGTGGTCAATCACTACTACAATGCTGTCATCAGCACTTACGGTAAGGTCTACCAGGAAGTAGTCGGTCTGTGCCAACCACTCGTCTACAATTTTCTCCAGATTCTTTTTGTCTATCATATTCAGCTAAATAATGAATATATCGTCGGTCTGTATGTTGAATAAATTGTTGCCTTTTATATAGCAAAGTGAGGAACTCTTTCGGGCTCCTCACTTCATCTTGGTGCAAAGGTAGTGAAAATCTACTTTCGCGCCAAATAGTAGGCTGTTTTTTTGCACTATTCTTATTAAATAATGTATAAGATGGGGTTAAATGGCATTTTGGAGGCTGTCTTGAAGGCTTCCTGTCGTGATCTCTGTCTCTATGCCATCCTCTTCGGTGTCGGCCTTACTGTTGCCCATCCAGCCGAGGAAAAGCAGTACTACGAGCATCACTACGACGCCCATGCCCATCACGCCGTACATCACGGCTCGATTGGTGTTTTTAGCTTGATGTCTCATGTGTGATTTGTCGAATTGAGAATTGAAAATGGAAAATGGAAAATGGAAAATTGAAAATTGGGAAAATAACAACGGGATACTATATGCCGTAAATGGAGCAAATAGCAGTCTGCTTGCTCCTTGCCTTTTTGGAGGCACTTCCTTGTCTACGGCTCCAGTATCTTGCGGTAGGCCTGTTCGTCGGAGAGTGTTTCCAGGGCCTTCTCCACACACTTGTCGCCTACGAGTTGCTGGCGTACGGCACCACGACGATGGTAGTAGCGTGTCACGAGTTCGTCGAGCAGATATGGTTCGATGTGCTTGCGCAGACGATACATGTCGGTGGTGACGTCGGTGGTGAGCTTGGCCTTCAGCGCATCATATTCTGCCTGTATGAGTCCCATGTAGTCTTCACGTTCGGCCACTTCCTTGAGCAAGGTCATCACTTCGTCGCTTCGGCGGTTGTAGGTGAAGTCCTGTTCTTTGACAAAGCGAACGAATTCCTCGTATTCCTCGTCGGTCAGTTTGGCCTCGCCAGGCTTCCCAAAAGTGGGGTGCTCACTGACATATTTTGTGCAGAAATCAAAGAGCGCATCGCTCGGGGCAAGGTCGTAAACCATCGTGGGAAGTGTGTCTGGGATGAGGGTGATGTCGGGCTTGATGCCACCACCATCGCGTACCTCACGCCCTTTGCTGGTGTGGAAGAGTGTGGTGAGACTGTCGGGCAAAGTGCGAGCCGAACCGTCCTCGTTGAGGTGTCGATAGTCTCTGGCTTGCACACATCGTCCGCTGGGGATGTAGTAGCGAGCAGTCGTGAGTTTCATGTTGCCCCCGTAGGGCAGTTCTCGTATGTTTTGCACGAGGCCCTTGCCGTAGGTCCGTGCACCGATGATGACGGCGCGGTCCAAGTCTTGCAGCGAACCACTAAGGATCTCGGCTGCCGAAGCGCTGCTTCCGTCTACCAGCACGGCCAGGGGCATCACAGTGTCTACGGGTTCCATGCGAGTGTAGTACTCATGGTTCATGCTTTTCATTTTTCCCTGGGTATAGACGATCTTCTTACCCTTGGGAAGGAAGAGATTGGCGATGTCGACCGACTCTTCCAGCGAACCTCCGGGATTGGATCTGAGGTCCAGCACGAGGCTCTTGGCTCCTTGCTGCTTGAGGTCCATCAAGGCGGCTCTCATCTGCAAGGCATCACCGTCAGTAAAGCCCGTAAGCAGGATGTATCCCACGCCGTCACGGATGATGCCGTAGTAGGGGATGTGTGGGATGGCGATGGTCTCTCTGGTGATGGTGACCGTGCGAGGCTTCTTCTCGCCGGGACGCTGTATCTTGAGCGGGAAGGTGGTACCTGCTTCTCCACGAAGAAGATTGGTCACCTTGTCGATGGGCATATTCTCTATGTCTTTGTCGCCAATGCTCAGTATGACATCACCAGGCTGTAGGCCGGCCTTCATACTTGGAGTATCTTCATAGGGTTCGCTGATGACGGCATGCTTCTCTCCCTTGTGGTAGCGTATCACGGCTCCGATGCCCGCATACTTGCCCTGAGCCATCTCCATCAGTTCGTCGTCGTCCTGAGGGTAGTATTCGGTATAGGGGTCTACACGGTTGAGCATGGCATGTATGCCCCATTCGATGACCGTGTCGGCACTTATGCTATCCACATAGTAGGTGTCAAGTACACGGTATATCTCGTTGAATATCTCTAAGTTGCGCGAGATGGTACTGTTGTGATTCTCGCTCTTCTGAGCGCTTGCACAGAAGGGTAGACAGATGAGCGAGAGGATGAAGAGTTTGCGTATCATTTTTGGGTATGTTGCTGTTTTGCTATGATTCGTATAGTTGTGGGCTGGACGTGTCTATGCTAACCGTCTCTATGCCTTTGCGACAATCTCTGTAGCGGCCTCTCTGATTTTTTCCCAGGTGGATTCGTCCAGTTGGGTGCCTACGACCTGGATGACATGGCTGGCCAGGAGTGTACCGCATTGCAGACATGCTTCCATATTGGCTCCTTGGCTGTAGGCGTAGAGAAATCCACCTGCAAAGAAGTCACCGGCGGCTGTGGTGTCTACCACGGGTACACTTTCGGTGGAAACCACTGTCCTCTTCCCATGGTGCATTGCGCTACTTCCCTTGCCTCCCAGTTTTACCACGGCGATGTCGGCCATTTCTGCTATCTCTTGCAAGGCATCCTCAGCCTCCATACCTCCCGTGAAAGCCGCACTCTCTTCTTCGTTGGCAAACACGATGTCTACGTATTCCTTGACAAGCCTTCTCATGAAATCAAGGTTTTCGCGTACCACGTTGTAGCTTGCCAGGTCGATACCGATGAGCAGTCCGGCTTGCTTGGCTGCTTGAGCCACACGCTCGATGAGCTCGTGGTTTTGTACGAGGTAGCCTTCTATGTAGAGCAGATCGTATCCAGCAAACCATTCCGCACGCACATCCTCAGCTTGCATAGAAGCAGCAGCTCCTAAGTGTGTGGCAAAGGTTCGTTCGCTGTCTTCTGAGATGAAGGTGTTGGCCACACCCGTAGCTCCTTCTCCTGGGAGCAGGATGGCATCGATGCCAACTTTCTTGCAATTCTCTGCAAAATACTGTCCCATCGTGTCTTGGCCAATCTTGCCGATAAAGCCTGGCTGGGTATGGAGGTTGGCCAGAGCCAGTACCGTGTTGCCGGCCGATCCGCCAGTCGACATGGATGGATGAAGTGACTCGAGAAGAGGCGTTATGAAAGCGTGCTTCACATCGTCGATGAGCGACATGCCACCTCTTTCCAAATTTAGCTCTTCAAGGATGGAATCGTCTTTCAAACGTACAAGAACGTCTACCAAAGCATTGCCAATTCCTATTATTTTCATTTTTTTTCTTTATTTTTTTTGCAAAGATATTGCATAATTCCGAAAAAACCTCTAATTTTGCATCGCAATTGAGAGAAATACTCAAAAAAAGGTGACGGAGGTCACTCAAAAAGACTGCTTCAGTAGCTCAGTTGGTTAGAGCACATGACTGTTAATCATGGGGTCGTTGGTTCAAGCCCATCCTGAAGCGCCAAAGAGTTTTCTTTAAGATTGCACTGCTTCAGTAGCTCAGTTGGTTAGAGCACATGACTGTTAATCATGGGGTCGTTGGTTCAAGCCCATCCTGAAGCGCAAAGCGAGAACTTCGGTTCTCGCTTTTGCTTTTTTATGAACTCTCACCAACGCTTGGGTCGTGGTTCTTGCTCCGCTTCACTACGCAAGCGTCTCCTTTGTCGCCGAGCGCAAGCCCATCCTGAAGCGCAAAGCGAGAACTTCGGTTCTCGCTTTTGCTTTTTATAGGTTCTCATTTATGGGTTCTTGTCAACGCCTGAGATCGTGGTTGACTCGTAAGCTCGCTGGGCAGCCCCTCCTCTTACAGCGTCACGCCGCCTTTCCAGATGGCAATGGGGTGTGAGTTGAGGCGTTCGCCTTTGGCAACTTGGCCACAAGCCGTGGCAAGCACAAGCTGGAGGAGTTGGTCAAGCAATTCTGGCATGGATGTACCATCGAGCAGAGCTCCTGCGTTGAAGTCCATCCAGTTGCCTTTGCGTTCGTAAAGAGCAGTATTGGTGGATATCTTCAAAGTGGGCACACAGGTGGAAAATGGAGTGCCGCGACCGGTGGTGAAGAGTACCATCTGGCAACCTGAGGCTGCAAGTGCTGTAGCTGCTACGAGGTCGTTGCCCGGAGCCTCGAGCAGTGTGAGACCAGGGGCGCGTAGACGCTGAGCATAGCGGATGACATCGGTGACCGGGGCACTTCCGCCTTTCTGTATGCATCCCAGAGATTTTTCCTCCAGAGTGGTGATGCCACCATCGTGATTGCCTGGAGAGGGATTCTCGCCTACAGGCTGGTCGTGACGGATGAAATACTGCTTGAAGTCGTTGATGAGTAGCACGAGGGAGTCAAAAAGGCGTGAACTGATGCAGCGTGCCATGAGCAAACGCTCTGCACCAAACATCTCGGGTACCTCTGTAAGAACCATGTGTGCACCTATGGGGGCGAGAAGGTCTGTGAGTTTGCCCAATAGTGGGTTGGCTGTCAGTCCGGAGAAAGCATCGCTACCTCCACATTTCAGTCCGATACGAAGCGCGGAGAGAGGGCAGGGGACCCGCTTGTCTGCCTTGGTGATCTCTGCCAGTTCGTTGAGTTGCTGATGGATAGCTTCCTGCTCGTTCTCCACTTTTTGCGTCTCGATGTAGCGTATGCGCTCGGTAGGGGGCAGTTGCTCCTTGAGGGCAGAGACTTGATTGTTTTCACATCCCAAACCCACGAAGAGTACACCGCCGGCATTGGGATGCTGGGCAAGGGCAAGCAAGAGAGATGCTGTGCGTTGGTGGTCGTCGCCAAGTTGCGAGCAACCGTAGGGGTGGCTGAGTACGCGTACTGTCAGTCCCGTCTCCATAGCAAACTCACGTCCGGCCTCTTCGGCCAGTGATGCCACACATCCTACGGTGGGAATCAACCATATCTCGTTGCGAATACCGACTTCGCCATTCTCACGGACATATCCCAGGAAGGTCTGGTCCTGAAGTGACAGAGAGGGCGTAGTGGGCTCACCTTTGATAGAGGGAGTGTACTGATATTCGTCCTGTAGAGGTATGTCGCTACGGAGATTGTGGTCGTGTACCCATTCACCTGCCTTGATGTCGCATTTAGCGCGCCCTATGGGGTGTCCATATTTGATGATTTGCTCACCTTCTGAGATGTCGCGAAGTGCACGTTTGTGCCCAACAGGAATATTACCCTCAGCTTGTAGCAGTACTTCTACGTTGTCTTTCTCGTGTATGATCATGCCTCAAGTCTTATGTTGGCCAGTAGTCCTTGTGTGAGTTTGGCAGGCATCTCACCCTTTAGGTCAAAATAGCGCTGGATGGGAGGGAGGAGACGTGCCTTGCATTTAGAGATTGCATTGAGACGAATGGAAGTGAGTCTGTGGTGCAGGAAGGGATTGAGGAAACGGTCTGTGACATCGCGGATGTAGGCCTCCAGATCATCTTGCTGCAAACCTAAGGGAAGAAGGGTAGGGAGCAGTTCGTCGTGCATCATATCCTGCAGGAAGACTGACAATGTGGGATGTGTGAGACAGTCGCGTACGGTCTCTAGACCCATCTCTGCTCCCAGCGCCGCCATGGCAGTATGGGGAGCATTGAGAAGCGTGAGTTTGCGCTCGTGGTAGGGTGTCTCGTCGTCGGTCCAGAGTACATTGAGTCCAGCCTTTTGCAAGGGAAGTTCATTTTCCAGAGTGGCGGGAGCCTCGATGACCCAGAGATGATAAGGCTCGGCCTTGACAAAGATGTTCTCTTTACCGCCTGTGCGCTCTTTGAGGCCATCCAACTCGTCGGGAGTGGGTTTTCCGGATACGATGCGATCTACCAGGGTGCTATATATGGGACAGCACTGCTTGACCCAGTCGCGGAAGCTGTCTTCCAGTTTCCAAAGTTCGATGTATTCGTCAACACACTTAGTAAGTTCTCTGCCATTGTGCAAGATCAATTCGCAAGGCAATATGACTAAACCGTGTGAGGGTGAACCTTCGAAATGTCTCCAACGATGATAGAGCAATTGGGTGAGCTTGGCTGGATAGCTGGAGGCGGGACGGTCGGTCAACTTGCATGAAGCGTCAAACTGTATACCAGCCTCAGTGGTGTTGGATACTACAAAGCGTAGTCCTTCCTGTTCTGCCAATTTGAAATAAGCCTCGGCATCTTCGTAGGGATTGATGGCACGTGAGATACTTTTGATGGGCTGGAGTTCATCGATAACCTGCCCATCCTGCTGGCCTTGGACGCATACTGTGTATCTGCAACCAGCCTCTTGGAAAGGCTTCATGCTGTCGCCTGGGCGTGGCTTCACTACTACTACGCTACCGTCAAAACCGGTACGCTGGTTCATCTCCTCTACCATCCAGTCAACGAAGGCACGAAGGAAGTTGCCTTCACCAAATTGAATTATTTTTTCCATAAATGAAATGTGCTCTGGTAGCAACATGACAAAATCTATGTTGCCTCAAGTAAAAAGGTGGGTAAATAAACAGGGATTCTTTTAATTCATCTTGACTAGCAGGCGGAACACCTTGCCGGGATTTTTGTCCCACCATTCCATCGTCTCCTGAGTCTCCTCTGGGGCAATGACTTTGGTGATGAGTTCGTCAACAGGGCAGGTACCACGTTGCATGTAGTGGATGACAGCGCGGAAGTCGGAAGGCATAGCGTTGCGAGAACCACGAATGTCAAGTTCCTTCTGTACGAACAGACGGGTAGCGAAGGTCACATCGTCCTTGGCGTAGCCAATGCAAGCTACGCGGCCTGTAAATGCGATCTCGTTGATAGCCATTTGGTAGGTAGGTACACTGCCTACAGCTTCTATGATGACGTCGGGACCAAAGCCGTTGGTGATCTCTTGCAGTCTGGCATGTACATCGTCTGTCTTGGAATTGACAGCATAGGCTGCGCCCATCTGCTTGGCCAGTGAGAGTTTCTCGTCGTCGAGATCGAGGGCGATGACAGTCGCTCCACGCAGAGCTGCACGAACGATGGCGCCCATACCTACCATACCGCAGCCGATGACCATCACGACATCGATGTCAGTGACTTGTGCGCGGTCTACAGCATGAAAGCCGACGCTCATAGGTTCGATCAAAGCACAATCGCGAGGGCTTATGCCTTGTGCGGGGATGATTTTCTGCCAAGGCAGTACTGCATACTCACACATCACACCGTCGCGCTGTACGCCCAAGGTCTGATTGTGCTCACAGGCATTGACACGGCCGTTGCGGCAAGATGCACATTTACCACAGTTGGTATAAGGGTTTACAGTAACGGTCATGCCAGGAGTGAAGTCTGCGGGTACTCCTTCTCCTACAGCCTCTATGATGGCACCAACTTCATGACCGGGGATCACGGGCATTTTGGCCATGCCATTGCGTCCACGCCATGTGTTGAGATCGCTGCCGCAGAAGCCTACGTACTGCAAGCGTATCATCACCTCGCCAGCGCCAAGGGCTGGCTTCTCTATCTCTACTACCTCCAGAGTGCCTGGAGTGGTTATCTGTACTGCTTTCATTTTTTACTTTCTTTTTGTATAGGAGTGGCAAGGTGTCCTGGAAGCTATAGATATTATAGACCTTCTATATGCTTTAAATAAACTTGATAGCAGATAGGTCAGACGTTCTAAATGTTCTTTCTAAATGCTCTAAGGACCCTTGTATTTTCTCGCTATTCTGACATGTTCTTAATATAAGGTAGCTCCACCAGGTCCTTGAATCCGTAGAATCGCTTGGCATTCTCACCCAAGAAGAGTGCTTTTTCCTGTTCTGTGAGCGCTGTTGACTTAGTGACGAAATCGTATGACATGCGATAGGTGATGGCTGTGATGGTACGAGGATAGTCGCTGCCCCACATGAGCTTCTCCATTCCAACCTCTTCGGCAGCCTGGCGTATGGCCTGAATGGCACCGACGTAAGGGTAGAACTCGCTGTTGAAAAGCCATGTGATGCCACCAGACTCGACCATGACATTCTTGTGCCGAGCCAGTTTGATCTGCTCCATCCAGCCTTCAGTTGTCACCATGCCAAAGTGACCGATGGCAATGCGAAGGTCGGGGAACTGTGCGATGATGTCCTCTACCTCTGAGAGCTGATGATTGTCCTCGTGCAGGCAGAGTGAGAGAAAAAGATCCTTCTCCTGCATGCAAGCGTACATCTTCATCATGTCGGGGGCGTTGAGAGGGCGCTGAAGGCGGTGACCGGGTATGGCTATGCCGCTGTAGATGCTCTTCTCTATCAGGTTGTATGCATGGCTGAGGAAGTCATCCTTGCGGAAGTCTGGCATGGCGCATACCTTGAAGCGGTCAGGATATTTGCTTGCCACCTCTGCCAGATATTCGTTTTGCAGACCGTCGATGAACTCCTGCACCACTACGGCTGCGCTTACCTGCGCGTAGTCCATGTTAGAAAGGAATATCTCGGCCGTGTTCTTCCCTTCAATCATGAAGGGGGGCATCATTTGTCTCACTCCGTCAAAGAATGTGGAGCGGGAAGGATTGTCCTCCAGGGCATGAATGTGGCATCCGTCAACTACGGTATCTTGCTTCCACCAAAGGTGGCTGTGTGTGTCAATTATCATCATGTGCTGTATAGGATGTCTAATATCCTCTCAAAACTTAATATTATGATGACTTCAAACTTTCCTTATGAGTTGGCCCAAGTCACGCGCTTCTGGTCGCCGATGATCTCCTGTACTTCTTTTACCAGATCCCAGTCGATGGGCTCCTTGCTCCACTCAAGGTTACGCTTTACGTTGGCGGGATTGGCAGAACTGAAGAGGGTGGTAGTGACGCGAGGGTTGCTCACAGAGTACTGGATGGCCAGTTTCTCGATGGGTGTGCCCTTGGCCTTGCAATGCTGCATGGCGCGCTGGCAAGCCTCAACGAGGGGTTTGGGAGCAGGGTGCCAGTCGGGTACGCCACGCTCTGAAAGAAGGCCCATGGAAAGTGGTGATGCGTTGATGACGCCGATACCTCGTTCTTCGAAGTAATCCAAATAGTCTGTCATCTCATCATCGCAAAGACAGTAGTGGCAGAAATTGAGTATGCTCTCCACGGTTCCTGCGGGAGCGTGATCAACAACCCACTTCAGATTCTTCAACTGAAGGTCGGTGATACCTACGTGGCTTACGAGGCCCTTCTCACGAAGTTCCACCAAGGCGGGAAGTGTTTCGTCTACGACTTTCTGCAGTCCGCCAGGTAGACTTGCCTGGAACTCTATGTCGTGCACGTTGATGAGATCGATGTGGTCGATACCAAGTCGCTCCATGCTCTCATAGACACTCTCGGTGGCACGCTTTCCGCTATAATCCCAGGTATTCACTCCATCCTTGCCATAGCGACCTACCTTGGTAGAGAGCAGGTACTTGTCTCTGGGAATCTCTCTTAGGGCCTTACCCAGTACGGTCTCTGCCTTGTAGTGACCATAGTAGGGGGAAACATCTATGAAATTCATACCTCCATCGACGGCCACGTGAACGGCCTCGATGGCTTCACTTTCCTTTATACCGTGAAATACTCCACCTAATGATGATGCACCGAAACTAAGTGGCTGAACCTTCATTCCTGTTTTTCCTATCTCTCTCATGGCATTTTTCTGTTTAATCTGTTATGTGGGTTTATTTTTTACCTATCGATTGAATACGACAAAGGGCAGCACGGATAGCACTGCCCTTTGTTCGGTAGTTATGTTAAGCATCAATATTTGCGAATGTGGCATTCTGCTCGATGAATTCACGTCTTGGACCGACGTCTTCACCCATAAGCATGGAGAATACGTAGTCTGCAGCGGCTGCATCTTCGATAGTGACTTGCTTGAGCAGTCGACGTGTGGGGTCCATGGTGGTCTCCCAAAGCTGCTCGGGATTCATCTCACCCAAACCTTTGTAGCGCTGCGTGTGGAGACGTGTGTCGTTCTCGTTGCCTTCACAGTATTTCTGAATGAATTCCCAACGCTGTTTTTCATCATAGCAGTACTCCTCGTTCTTACCGATGGAGCAACGGTAGAGAGGCGCCATGGCAATGAAGAGGTGACCACTTTGGATCAGTTCGGGCATATATCGGTAGAAGAGTGTCATCAGAAGGGTGTCGATGTGAGAACCATCGACATCGGCATCGGTCATGAGGATCACCTTGTGATTGCGCAGCTTGTCGTAGTTGGCTTCCTTGCTGTCCTCGCCCAGGCCGAAGCGTACACCCAAAGCCTGAATGATATTGTTCACTTCTTCGTGCTCAAAGGCTTTGTGCCACATCACACGCTCCACGTTGAAAATCTTACCACGAATGGGCAGGATAGCCTGGAACTGACGACTACGGCCCTGCTTGGCCGAACCACCTGCGGAGTCACCCTCGACGATGAAGAGCTCGCAGTTTGCAGCATCCTTGTCTGAGCAGTCTGCCAGTTTTCCTGGAAGTCCACCACCGGCCATGGGATTCTTTCTCTGTACGCTCTCGCGAGCCTTACGTGCTGCAACACGTGCTGTTGCGGCAAGGATGACCTTGTCTACAATCAGTTTAGCCTCAGAGGGGTGCTCCTCCAGATAGTTGGTGAGTGCTTCGCCTACAGCCTGCTGTACAGCGCCAGCCACTTCGCTGTTGCCCAGCTTTGTCTTGGTCTGACCTTCAAACTGAGGCTCTGCCACCTTGACACTGATTACTGCTGTCAGTCCCTCACGGAAGTCCTCTCCGCTTATCTCTACGTGGTTTTTTGCCAACTTCTCAAGTTCCTTGGTGCACTGTGCCTCTGCATACGACTTCAGCGTGCGGGTAAGAGCCGTGCGGAAACCCTGGAGATGTGTACCACCCTCAATGGTATTGATGTTGTTGACATAGGAATGCAGATTCTCGCTGTAGCCCGTATTGTACATGATGGCTACCTCGATGGGAGTATTCTGCTTCTCTGTATTCAGATAGATGACATCGTTGATGAGTCGGGTACGGGTGCTGTCGATATAGCGCACGAAGTCACGAAGACCACCTTCACTGTGGAAAGTCTCTGTGCGGATACCCTCAATACCTGCGGCCTCGTTCACGTCAAGACGAAGGTCGGTCAGTATGATGGTGATGCCGGCATTCAGATATGCCAATTCGCGCATACGGTTGGCCAAGATGTCGTACTTGTAGAGTACAGTGGTAAAGATGCTGTCGTCGGGCCAGAACTGCTGGCGGGTACCACGGATGTCAGTTTCTCCTACGACAGTTACCTGTGTGAGAGGCTTTCCCTTAGCGTACTCTTGCTGATATACTTTGCCGTCGCGGTAGACAGTACTGATCATCTTCTTGGAGAGTGCGTTGACGCAGCTCACGCCCACGCCATGCAGACCACCGCTGACCTTATAGCTGTCCTTGTTGAACTTACCACCTGCATGCAGCACGGTCATTACGACTTCAAGGGCACTCTTGTGCTCCTTCTCATGCATGTCTACAGGAATACCACGACCGTTGTCCTGAACGGTGATAGAACCATCTTCATTGATGGTCACCTCGATATGTGTACAATATCCAGCGAGAGCCTCGTCGATAGAGTTGTCGACGGTCTCATATACCAAATGGTGAAGACCCTTCTCGCTGATGTCACCGATGTACATCGCGGGACGCTTGCGTACGGCTTCAAGGCCTTCCAAAACTTGAATGCTGGAGGCAGAATAGTTTGCCTGTGTCTGTTCCAATTCTTCTTGCATTTTCTTTCTTGGGGTTATTCGTTGCAAAGATACGATTTTTCTTGGCAACTTCCAAAAAATACCTAATTATATTTTTGCGCACACGCACGCACGCGAAAAAATAGTCTGTTTTCTTCTCATGATGTACCTGTTTTTCTCTTTCTGGTACTATCGTGGATAGACAGAAAAAGGCATACTGCTTGCGCAATATGCCTTTCTTTTTATTCCGAAGTTTGCTCGCAGGAAAGCGAGTGTAGCTTTTTATCCCAACTTCTGGATATGCTTAGCCAGCTTGCTCTTCAAGTTGGCAGCCTTGTTCTTGTGGATGATGTTAACCTTAGCCAACTTGTCCAGGATCTTCTGAACGCTGGGGTACAGCTCTACAGCAGCTGACTTATCGGTTGTTGCACGCAACTTACGAACGGCGTTGCGCATGGTCTTTGCATAGTAGCGGTTGTGGAGTCTTCTCTTTTCCTCCTGGCGGATTCTCTTTACAGATGATTTATGATTTGCCATCTTTCTTTGAATATTTTATATGTTTTTTACTTTTTGTAGTCCCTAGGAGAGTCGAACTCCTCTTTAGAGAATGAAAATCTCTCGTCCTAACCGATAGACGAAGGGACCTTACCGGGAGCAAATGGGCACTTCAGATGACTTCAGTGTTCGATTTGCGGTTGCAAAGGTACGGCGAAATTCCGAACTGACAAAACATTTGCAAAAAAAAATGCGTTTCTCGTATGAAAATCATGTTGTAAAACATATAAATATGCATTAAAAAGATGAAAATCGCACTTTTTTTTGCTATCTTTGTGCTATGTTGGAGAAGACTAAGGGCATTGTCCTTCACACGATCCGCTATGGCGAGGACAATCTGATAGCAAACATACTTACGCTCGACCGAGGGACTTTGGCTTTTATGCTGAAGGTGCCCAAAGGTAGGCATGCAAAGGTGAAAACCCAGTTGTTGCGCCCTTTGTCTATTTTAGAATTGGACATTGACTACAGGGATAGGTTGCAAATGCACCGCATCAAGGATATGCATGTGAGTCTGTTGTATTCCACCCTACCTTATGAGCCTGTGAAGGAGGCAGTGGCAATGTTTTTGGGAGAGGTTTTATATTATGCGTTGCGTCATGAGGGTGAAAACCGCCCATTGTTTCAGTTTCTTGAGAATTCTCTTGAGTGGTTTGATCTGGCAGGGGAAGACTATGCCAACTTCCACTTATGCCTTCTAATCCAGCTCACACGCTATTTGGGTTTTTTCCCAAATGTGGACGGAGCTACTTCAACAGCTGTTTTTGATCTACTGGACGGGTGCTTTGTAGAGACTCTTCCTGCTCATGGTCAATATCTCTCGCCCGAGGAGTCATCTTTCATGTTCAAACTGCTCAAGATGAACTATGCCACGATGCACCGTGTCCATTTGGACAGGCGTCAACGTGGCATAATCCTACGAATGCTCAATAACTATTATAGGGTACACATCCCGGATTTTCCAGAACTTAAGAGTTTGGATGTGCTGAGGGAGCTGTTTGACTGAGTTTCTTCTTATTCCTTTCCTTCTTTTTCCTCTACGCGCGAGGTCTTGTCCTGTATCTTCTTCAGTTCTTCCTTGGTACGTGGGAATGTGGGTGTGTTCTCGACCATGGCGATGGTATCATCGTTGTCCATGTCGGCATCGCTGAAGATATATACATTGGGACGTCGTTGCAGGATGACCTTCTCGTGGTCGTTTCGATCGTAGTAGTCGTTGCGAAGCTGTGCCTTTCTTTCTTCTTCCTCTGAGTCGCTGGCAGGTTCATTCCACTTATTGGGAGGCATCAAGGGTACGTTCTTCAGTCCGAAGCCTGTGGCAAGGAGCGTGATCTTCACGCGACCGCCAAGGGTAGAGTCGGTTGCCATACCCCACTTGGTCTCTACATCTTTGCGGAATTTGTTCATGAACTCGTGAACTTCGTTCATCTCCTCCATGGTGATCTGGTTGCTCTCGTCATCTGCTCCGAAGTTGATGTTCATCAGTATGCGCTGAGAGTTGTAGATGTCATTGTTGTTGAGCAGGGGACTGTTGAGAGCCTCGTTGATGGCCTTGGTGACGCGATTCTCACCTTCTCCGTAGCCAGTACTCATGATGGCCACACCACCATCTTTCAGGACGGTGGTCACATCTTGGAAGTCCAGGTTCATGATGCCACGCATGGTGATGATCTCCGCGATGCTCTTAGCGGCTGTAGACAGAGTGTCGTCGGCTTTTGCAAAAGCATTGAGGATGGTCATGTCTGGGTATAAGGTGCGAAGGCGCTCGTTGTTGATGACGAGAAGTGCGTCAACGTGCTTGCTGATCTCCTCCACACCCTCCAGGGCCTGGTCTATCTTCTTTACGCCTTCAAATTCGAAAGGAATGGTCACAATACCTACGGTCAGGATGCCTGCCTCTTTGGCACATTGTGCAATAATGGGAGCAGCACCAGTACCTGTACCACCACCCATACCGGCGGTGATGAATACCATTCGGGTACCATCGTTGAGCATCTCCTTGATACGGTCGATGCTATCGAGTGCGGCTTGACGAGCTTTCTCGGGGCGATTTCCTGCACCAAGTCCGTCCTTGCCCAATTGTAGTTTGTGGGGTACGGGAGAGTCGCTAAGGGCCTTGTTGTCGGTATTGCAAAGTACGTATGTTACATCGTGTATGCCTTCATTGAACATGTGGTTGACAGCGTTGCCACCACCACCGCCTACACCAATCACCTTGATGATGCTTGGATTGTTGATCTTGAGGTTGAACTGGATTCCCTCGTTGCTTGAAAAATTACTACGCATATCGTAAGTGTTTTCTTGTTCTATAAACTTAGGGGTCGAAATATGTGTATGGGAGAATGATAGGTCTTTTTACTCGTCACCCGTGACGAGATCTTTGAGGAATTTGACAAGTCTCGAACCTTTCCTAGTTCCATTTACCTTTGTCTCTGGAGCCGTTTCTTCTGTTGGTTCGGGTTCTGATGGTGTCTCGGTAGGTTCCACCACAGGCTCTTCTGCCACGATGGGTTCTTCCTCTGCCATCTGCTCTTCTTCCGTTACAGGCTCTGTTGCGCAAGACTCATTGCCGTGGAGTAGTAGGGCAATAGCTGAGTTCAGACCTTCGATGTCAGACTGCTCATTGTCTGTAGTGGGAGTGGAAAGGATAAGTTCCTTGGCAATCTTTATGCGGTTGGTACTGGGGCGTGCAATGGCCTCTTGAAGACCTTCCATGGCAGCACCACCACCCGTAAGCGTGATGCCGGAGAGCAGTTCCTCTTGCCATTTGCCTTTCTCTATTTGGTTCCAGATATTTGCAATGATCTCCTCCATACGGGCGCAGACGATCTGCTTGATCTCCAGTTCGTCGACTTTTCTATCATTGCTGATGCTGATGGTCTTATACTCATCGCTATTCTTCTTTTCGATGATGGCAGCACCGTATTTCTTCTTCAGCGCTTCTGCCTCATCGAAATCCACCTTCTTGAGGGAAGCAATATCATTGGTGATGTTGTTTCCGCCCAAGGGAATGGTGACCAGATGGCGCAAGAGATTTTTGGTAAAAATGGCCACAGTAGTGGTTTCTGCTCCAAGGTCAATCAGTGCGCAACCAGACCGCTTCTCCGTGTCGGGGAGCAGACTATCGGCCAGAACAAGAGGTGTGGTAAACAATTCGACAACTTCAAGTCCGGCCTCCTTCATGCAGCGACGTATGTTTTCCTGCAGTTGAGTGCGCGCAATGACATTCATATAGCGACCTTCGATCTGGTCGGTCTGAGTACCTACAGGATCCAGTTCGCTATTGATGCCCATGTGATACTCTTGAGGCACGACCTCCAGTATCTCACGGTCTGGGTACTGCGTGTTCCGGTTTTCATCCATCAGGCTGTCCACCAAGTCCTGATCCACTTTGATGCGGCAGTCCATGATACGCTTGACGCGATTGTTTTCCGTATGTACCGACTGACCCGCAATGCCTACATAGGCACGGGTGATGCAGACGCCCAACTTTTCATTCAGTCTGTCTTTGATGCGTTCGATGGCAGTCTTTGTCTTGTCGATGTTGTAAATGACTCCTCGACGGATGATGCCGCTGATTCTTTCCTGCTCAATGGCAAGAATCTGCATACTTCCGTCTGCCTCTTTCTTTCCTGCGATGCCTCGGATAGCAGAGCTACCCAATTCAATGGCAACGATGATTTCCTTTTCTACTCCCATATTTTGTTCTTTTGTATGTTGTCTAAAGATCGTATTCGCTTATTGTGGCTGTGACACAACGATATTCTCTACGGTATGTTTGCTTTCCTTCTTAGTACCTATTACAATACCTTGAAATGACACGTTTATACTTTCGTATTTGTTCCATCCGGTTTGTGGAAGTCCGTTTTGGTAAAATACGCGAAGTCGGTGCAACTTGTCGGGTATGCTGTCTAAATCACCCAAGAGTACCACATGGTCTGCCACGCGAGTGTAGAGCCGTACGTTGTGCTCGCTGACCACGTCGATCTGCTGTATTTGGTCGCTCCAGAAGCTGTTGTCTTGGATGTAGCGTCCTAAGGTTGCAAGTTTGGTTTTGGCAAACTTCTTGGTTATATTGCCTGTGACGATGGCCAGATTTCCATTGATGTTGCCTACAGGCATACTTTTTCCACTGCGATCCAGATAGTATTCTTCTCCGTTTTTGGCCATTACATGTAGGGCTGGTATCCTTGGATGGATGGTCAGGATGAGCTTTCCTGCAGCGTTGAATGCTGCATGGATGGTGTCCACGTAAGGGCTGCAGCTTAGGATACTTTCCAAATTGCCCAGATTGATGTCTGCAGACTTTTTGCCCTTTAGGGATATTTTGTTTTTCTCCATGAGGGCTTTCATCTCATCTTTAAGCTCTGTGCTGCTGATAAGTGTGGACTTCAGGCTGTCGCTGACAGTCAGTTCGACGCCAGTGCAACTTAAGTCATCGTGCTTCCCCATGGTGCCGATGGTCGACACTGCCAGGAATGCAAGTACTGCTATAATCAATATGAACTTCAGGGCGGTTTTCATGTCCTATGCTAAAGTCGTTCGCTTTGTTCTTAAATCTTTGTTAGCAAGTCTTTTGCAGCAACTCTGCAATTTGTCCTGCATAGTCTTCTACATCGCCAGCACCCAATGTGATGAGCACGTCAAAGTCTCTTCTGCCGACGATGTCAAGCAAGTCTTCCTTGTGGCACATCTCTTTCTTGGCCGAGGTCAGATTGTCGTAGATAATCTGGCTTGTGATGCCGGGTATGGGCTTTTCGCGTGCGGGATAGATGTCTAGCAACGCTACATCGTCAAGCAGAGACAGCGACTCGGCAAACTCTTTGTAGAAGTCTCTTGTTCGTGTGTAGAGATGAGGCTGAAAGATAGCCTTAATCCTTTTTCCTTCGTAGAGTTGCTTGATACTAAGTAAACTCTGCTTGATCTCAGCGGGATGATGGGCATAGTCACTCAGATAGACTACCTTGTCATTCTTAACACGGAAATCAAATCTTCTGTCCACTCCACCAAATGAAGCCATTGCCTTCTTAATCTCTTCCTCTGTGGCTCCTGCTATCTGTGCAAGGGCCATAGCAGCGATGCCATTCTCGATGTTGACGGTGACGGGTACACCCAAGTGGATGTCCTGTATGTTGCCTAAGGGAGAGACTAGGTCAAAAGAGATTTCACCGTTGCCTATCTTGACGTTTTCTGCATGGAAGTCGCCTTCTTCGCGGCTATAGGTGTAAGTGTTCACCTCTTCGCCAACCCGTAGCTGCATCTTCAGGCCGGTGTGGAGAATCAGATATCCTCCGGGAACGATCAGGCTGCTATAGTGTGCGAAACTCTCCAGATAAGCCTCTTCCGTGCCGTAGATGTCCAGATGATCAGCATCGGTCGATGTGATCACCGTGGCAAAGGGAGAAAGCCAGTGGAAAGAGCGATCGAATTCATCCGCTTCTATGACCACATAGTCACTACTTTTGCTCAAGATATAGTTGGTGCCATAGTTCTTGGTGATTCCTCCCAGGAAGGCATTGCAGTCCACGTGGCTTTGGTGCAAGATATGAGCAGCCATGCTACTGGTGGTAGTCTTGCCGTGTGTACCTGCTACGCACAGTCCCTTGTTGGCACGAGTCAGTGTGCCCAATACCTGTGCACGCTTCTGGATGTCAAATCCCCCTTGCTGGAAGTACTGCAGTTCTTTATGTTCTGCGGGAATGGCGGGCGTATATATGATGAGGGTTTCTGCTGCATCCTTGCAAGCCTCGGGTATGAGTTCTACATTCTCCTCATAGTGTATCAGTGCTCCTTCTTTTTCCAAGTTGCGTGTGAGGTCGCTTGGTGTGCGATCGTATCCGCCCACCAAAAGCCCTTGGTGGAGGAAATATCGTGCAATAGCACTCATGCCAATGCCGCCAATACCTACAAAATATACTGATTTCATGATGTTTTCTTTTGAATGACTTACTATATAGTGATAGTCCGGATTGTCTAATTCTTGTTTCTTCTCGCCAGTTTGAGTACCATTTCGGCTATGACTTCTGCAGAATCGGTAAATGCCATCTGCTTTGCATTGATACCGAGATTGTTCAACAACGTTCCATTGGCTACCGTGTCGAGTGCAAGGGGAATCAGTTTCTCTTCAGCCTCCACGTCCTTTACCAGGAGAGCCGCATCGCGGTTGACTAAGGCCATGGCATTGTGTGTCTGATGATCTTCTGCCACGTTGGGAGAAGGCACGAGGATGGATGCCTTGCCCAGGAGGCAAAGTTCGCTGATGCTGCTCGCTCCTGCTCGACTGATCACCAAGTCGGCCGCACAATAGGCCTGCTCCATATGTGAGATGAAGTCGGTGACGAACAGGTTGTCGGGCTTTCCCAACTTGCCAAGTTCCTCCTCAATGTGCTTTTTGTAGTAGCTTCCCGTCTGCCAGATGAACTGTACGTCAGCCTTGGCGATATCTTTGAGGTGGCTGAGCACACTGTTGTTGATGGTTCTTGCCCCAAGGCTGCCTCCTATGATGAGTACGATGGGTTTGCCGCTTGTCATGCCAAAGGCCTCTGCACACTCCTCTTTAGTCATGCCGGGGTGAAGAAGGCCTTGGCGAACAGGGTTGCCAGTGAGCACGATTCTGTCTTTGGGGAAGAAGCGCTCCATGCCTTCATAGGCCACACATATCTTTTCAGCCTTCCTACCCAGTGACTTATTGGTCACACCGGCAAAAGAGTTCTGCTCCTGGATGAGACAGGGTATGCCCATGGAGTGAGCTGCATTGAGGGTGGGGCTACTTGCATATCCACCTACACCCACAGCAGCCTGTGGCTTAAACTCTCGGATGATGTTCTTCACGATGCGTTTGCTCTTGAAGAAATCGAGCATCACGCCAATGTTCTTAGGACTCCAGAGCGGACGGATCAAGCCTCTTACGGGCAGTCCTTTGATCTCGTATCCCGCAGCGGGGACACGTGTCATCTCCATTCTTCCCTCTGCTCCCACGAAGAGGATCTTGGCATTGGGATCTATCTTCTTGATGGCGTTGGCAATGCTTACGGCAGGAAAGATGTGTCCGCCTGTGCCACCACCGCTTATGATGATTCTTGTTTCTTCCATTTGCTTTTTATTCATTTACTTCTGAGTAGCATCCTCAGTGTAAGAGTTATCTTCGCGTCTGGCCACAGCCACCTGTGTGTCTGCCTCTTCTATCTTCTTGGCAGAGCGACTGACGCTCAATATCATGCCGATGTAGGCACAAGTGATGATGTAGGACGTACCTCCCTTGCTCACCAGTGGCAGTGTCTGGCCGGTGACGGGTAGCAATCCTACGGCAACACCCATGTTGATGAGAGCCTGCAAGACGAGCATCATCGAGAGTCCCATGACCAGATAGGCTGGGAATGGTCGGGCACATTTTGAAGCAATCCTCCAAGATCGATATAGCAGAAGCAGATACATGCCCATGACAAGTATGGCAAATTCCAGTCCACCTTCTTCTATGATGATGGCATAGATAAAGTCGGAGAAAGCCTGAGGCAGATAGTCGCGCTCGATGCTCTTTCCTGGACCACGCCCCACGATGTTGCACGTAGCTACCGCTATCTTGGCATGTGCTACCTGCTGATGGTCGTTGACATTGTAGTCGTTGGGATCTTCCGGCAGTGTGTGGTCCTCATGCAGGCGACTTACCCATGTGGGCAGTCGGTGCAGTGCCTCCACCTTTTCTCCAATCTCCACAGCCGTGTCTTTCGACATGGTCAGAAGCACGGTCCCCAGGCTTCCCAACAAGAT
Source organism: Bacteroidaceae bacterium (assembly GCA_045617275.1). Taxonomy (GTDB): domain Bacteria; phylum Bacteroidota; class Bacteroidia; order Bacteroidales; family Bacteroidaceae; genus Physcousia. Next base: position 18,268 of record JAZLII010000053.1, on the reverse strand, counting down.
GAAAGCTCCAAGGCAGATGGTCAGCATGAATTTCTTGGGAGCTTCTCCGATGACAAGCATGCCAAATATGACAAGGGCCAGAAGTCCGGCCGTCGAGAAGTTCTCCATGCCGATAAGTGCGAGGAATGGCAAGGAGACGGCACATATCATCTTGAGGCCCAGGCTGGATATCTTGTTCTTCTCATCTCGGTGTGTCGACATGATGTAGGCGATGTATCCGATGATGGCCAACTTGGCAAACTCGCTGGGCTGGAAGGTCTTTCCTGCTATTGAGATCCATCGTCCGGCATCATTGGTCTTTTCGCTACCGATAGCCCAGATCAGCATGAAGAACGAAAGTAGTATAAGTCCCAAGCTGAGGAGCTTGAACAGCTTGCAAGGGATCTGGTGCACTATCCAGGTGACGAACAGACCTATCACGACGAACGTACCGTGATCAGCCATCGGCTTCCAGTATTGGCCCGTCTTGTAACTCATGCCGCTTGAGGCGCTGTACACCTCGATGATGGATATGATGCACAACATGATGAGTGCTACCCAGACGGTCATGTCGCCTTGTAGGAGCCCTTTGGTTTTGTATGTTTGTATATTAAATGCCATTATGTGTATGACAATCGGAATGTTTTTTCTTATCTATCTTTTTCAAATCGTTGGTCCTGGATATTATGCTTCCTTGACGTAGTGGCAGAACTGCTCACCTCTGTCTTCCATGTTTTTGAAGAGGTCGAAACTTGCACAGCAAGGGCTCAGCAATACGGTGTAGCCCGGCTTTGCCATCTTCTTGCATGCCTCTACGCAGTCTTTCATGCTGTGCGTGTCGGCAGTAGGAATGCCCATGGGGTCGAAGAAGTTGTGCAGTTTCGTGTTGTCTGCACCGAGGTAGACGATGCCTGCGCATTTCTCCTTGACAAGATCTTTGATGGCATTGTAGTCATTGCCTTTATCTTTACCACCGATGATGAGGATGGTGGGAGTGGTCATGCTGTCGAGAGCATACCAGCAAGCATCCACGTTGGTTGCCTTGGAGTCATTGATGTACTGCACGTCATCTATGCAAGCCACCTTCTCCAGGCGATGCTCCACGCCCTTGAATGTGCTCAGGCAGGTCTTCAGCGTGTCTTCCGAGATACCGTTGAGACGTGCAGCTATACCTGCTGCGAGGGTGTTGTAGAGGTTGTGCTTGCCCTTCAGGGACAGTTCGCTCTGCTCCATGCTGAAGGCCGGACTTACGATGTTGTACTTGCCGTCAGCCACGTAGCCAGCCATGCCTTCCTGGGAAAGGATGCTGAAGGGACACAGCTTTGCCTTGATGTCGTATTTCTTCAGTTCTTCTTTTACGATAGGATCGTCTGCCCAGTATATGAATGCATCTTCCTCCGTCTGATTCTGCAGAATGCGCATCTTAGAGTCGGTATAATTCTGCATGCAGTTGTCATAGCGGTCCAGATGGTCAGGAGTGATGTTGAGCAGTATGGCAGTGTTGGCTCTGAAGTGATACATGTTGTCCAGTTGGAAACTGCTGAGCTCTATGACATAGTAGTCAAACTCCTTGCCCTCCGCTATCTGAAGTGCCAGGCTTCTTCCGATATTGCCAGCCAAGCCCACGTTGTATCCTGCCGTCTCAAGGATGTGGTGGATGAGGGTCGTAGTGGTGGTTTTGCCGTTGCTGCCCGTGATGCAGATCATCTTAGCATCGGTGTATCGACCAGCAAACTCGATCTCGCTGATAATGGGTATCCCTGCATTCTTAGCCTTTACGACCATAGGTGCTGTATCGGGAATGCCGGGGCTCTTGACTATCTCTGTGGCATTCAGGATAAGATCCTCGGTGTGCTGTCCTTCTTCCCACTTCACGCCATATTCGTCAAGGATGGTCTTATAGTTGTCCTTGATATGGCCCATGTCACTGACAAAGACGTCATATCCTTTCTTAATGGCAAGAGCTGCTGCACCGACACCGCTCTCTGCGGCACCTAAAACTACGATTCTATTGTTGTTCATAAGTCTTTATCTTACTTTAAGGGTTACGATGGCAAGTGCGCACATCATGATAGTTACGATCCAGAAGCGGGTGGTGATCTTTGATTCAAACCAGCATCCCTTGGGCCAGTTGAGGAACACCTTGACATCCGGAGCCAGTTGGCCAGGCTTCACGCGGAAGGTGTCGTGGATGGGAGCACGCTTGAAGACTCTCCATTTCTTTCCTCTCTTGTTGCCCATCTTGGCTACCTGGGTTTGCAAGAGCGAACTGACGCTCTCCATCAGGAAGACGAAGCAGAGGATGGGTATCAACAATTCCTTGTGTATGATGACGGCCATCACGCCTATCACACCACCGATGGCCAAGCTACCCGTATCGCCCATGAATACCTGTGCGGGATAAGCATTGTACCAGAGGAAGCCGATCAGTGCTCCCATGAAAGCCAAGCAGAAGATGACAAGTTCTTCCGTACCTGGTATATACATGATGTTCAGGTATTGCGCGAGGCTTGTATGACTGCTCACATAGGCAAGGATGCCAAGGGCGAGCATGATGATGGCCGAGTTGCCTGCACACATGCCGTCCATGCCGTCGTTGAGGTTGCATCCGTTGCTCACGGCCATCACGATAAATGTGGTGACCAGTACGAAGAGTATCCAGCCGGCAGCCGTCTTGTACTTGCCCATGAAACTCATCATACCGCTATAGCTGAGATTGTTGTTCTTGACAAACGGAATGGTGGTGTCAGTACTCTTCACCCTTTCCTGGCTATGCACCACAATCTCTTGGTTGTTCTGGATGGCGGTGTTGTTCTCCTGTATCACAGCATCAGGACTGAGCCACAAGGTAAGTCCTACGAGAAGGCCAAGGACAGCCTGCCCGGCAAGCTTCATGATGGGTTTCATGCCGTCTTTGGTCTTCTTCATCTTCATGTAGTCATCGATGAAGCCCAGCAGACCTAGCCAAAGCATGGTGCCCAGCATCAGTAGCAAGTAGATGTTTCTCAGTCGTCCCAACAGGAGGCATGGGATCACCGTAGACACGATGATAATGATGCCACCCATAGTGGGCACACCTATTTTATTGATGCCGTAGGGGTCGGTGGATGCATCACGTTGCTTTTCGCTTACATTGTTTCTCTTCATCCATTTGATGAAATGCTCGCCAAACCACGCAGAGATCACAAGCGCCAGGATGAGCGTCAAGAGACCTCGGAAGGAGATGTATGACCACAGACGTGAACCTGTGATGCCAAACTGCTCTAAATATCTGAAAAGATAGTATAACACTTCTGTTGAATTGAAAGTTGTAAATGGAAAGTTGAAAATGGAGAAATTAAGGGAGTGGTTAGGCATTGAGGCCAAATGCTTCACGGATCACTTCATGGTCATCGAAGTGATATTTCACTCCCTTGATGATCTGATAGTCCTCGTGGCCTTTGCCGGCAACGAGTATCACGTCGCCAGGACGTGCCATCATGCAGGCTGTGCGTATGGCCTCCTTACGGTCTACGATGCTGATGACCTTTCTCTTCTGCTCCTCGTCGAGACCGGCAAGCATGTCGTTGATGATGTCCTGCGGTTCTTCGAAGCGTGGATTGTCGCTGGTGATGATGACTCGGTCGCTGTGCTTCACGCTCTCCTGTGCCATGAGAGGACGCTTGCCCTTGTCTCGATTGCCTCCTGCACCACATACGGTCCAGCATTCCCCCTTGCCTTGCAGTACGTCGTTGATGGTGGTCAGTACATTGACCAATGCATCGGGAGTATGGGCATAGTCAACGATGGCGGTGACGCCATTTTGACTTCTGATGGCCTCAAAGCGTCCGTTTACAGGCTTCATGGCACTAAGTGCAATGAGTGTCTCCTCCTGACTGCGTCCCATCATGCGTGCTGCACCATAGACAGCGAGGAGGTTGGACACGTTGAATCTTCCTACAAACTGTACGAAGACCTCTCGCCCGTCCAGTTCGAGGTTCATACCGTCAAAACTCTCTTCCAATATGCGAGCTTTGAAGTCAGCAGCGCCACGCAGGGAGTAGCTCTTGGTCTCAGCCTTGGTGTTCTGAGTCATGAACAGACCGTTCTTGTCATCGGCATTGGTGACAGCGAAGGCTCCCTTGGGCAACATGTCGAAGAAGGCCTTCTTGGCGTCGCGATAGTTCTCGAACGTCTTGTGATAGTCCAGATGATCGCGTGTCAGGTTGGTAAAGATACCACCTGCAAAGTTCAGACCACCGATGCGATGCTGAGCCACGCTGTGGCTGCTCACCTCCATGAAGGCGTACTCACACCCACTGTCGGCCATCTGTCCCAGCAGACGATTGAGGGTGATGGGGTCGGGGGTGGTACACTCTGTGGGTACGGGTTCTTCATTGATATAGTTGCACACGGTACTGCAAAGGCCCACCTTGTAGCCAAAGCTGCGAAATATCTTCCAGAGCAAGGTGGCTATGGTGGTCTTGCCGTTGGTTCCGGTCACGCCTACCAGTTTCATTCTCTTGGTGGGGTTGCCATAGAAGTTGGTTGCCAACTGTCCTGCTACGGCCTCTGTGCTCTCATATTGCAGGTAGGTGACACTGGAAGCCAAGTCTTCGGGAAGCGACTCGCAGCAGATCACGGTTGCTCCCAGTTCGATGGCTTTGGAGATATAGTTGTGGCCGTCGGCTTGCGTACCTTTGATGGCAATGAATGCGTTGCCCGCTTTGATCTGGCGGGAATCGATTTCTATGCCCGTTACTTCTACGTCTGTTTGTCCCAAAATCTGTAGTGGGTGGGTACTTTCTGTCAGTTGAAGCAATTTCATGATGTTCTATACCTTATTTATATATAATATATAGTTCGTTTTCTCTCTATTCCATTACCAAGTGCACTCTGGCTCCGGCTTTCACCTCCGTACCCGGGTCTATGCTTTGCTGAGCCACTCTGCCCACTCCTGTGAGGGAGGGTTTCAGTCCCAGGCTCTTCAGGGCAAAGATGGCATCGCGTGCACCCATACCCTTCACATCGGGCATCTTGCCCTCTTCTGTATGAACGGTGGAAATGCTGATACCGGTGGAAGTCTGCTCACAAGTGCCCCATGTGGCAGCGGTGGAAGGTGTCTGACCAGATGCCTTTATACCGATGGCATCGAGCGACCTGACGGTCTCCTTGATGTTGCCGTTGCTCATGCGGGGTATCATGACGGAGGTGGAGTCGGCTATCAAAGCCGGGTTTCTCACATTCATGCCCGTGGCCATGACTGCCTGGGCCACTTCCTTGAAGACGGGACCGCAATGACCACCACCGGAGGCGGGAAGGCCTTTTTTCTGGATGCACACCAGGCAAGTGTATTTGGGCGCTTCGGCTGGGAAGAATCCGCAGAAACTGATCAGGTACTCCACCTGTCCGCTGTGGTATCCACCCTTGCCAGTTGCTACTTGTGCCGTTCCTGTCTTTCCACACACCTTGAACTGCTCGCAGCGAGCCTTCTTGCCCGTGCCACTGGGAGCACTCACTACGTTCTCCAAGATGTCGCGTATCTGCTTTAGCGTCTTGTCGGAACACATCTTCTCTCGCAGAACTTCTGTGGGGAACTCCTCTTTCACGATGCCATTTTCCATGACGGCCTTGATGAACCTGGGGCGTACCAGTTTGCCATTGTTGGCGATACCGTTGTAGAAGGCACAGGTGCTGATGGGGGGCAGCAGCGATTCGTAGCCGATGCTCATCCAGGCCAGGGTAGTCTTGGACCATGTGTCATCTCCGGGGCGCTTCATTCTGGGATTTTGCGATCCGGGGAAGGGTGTGTCGAGGTCGATGCCTGCGCCCACGCGTTTCAGACCATCCACAAACTTGGTGGGATTGCTACCATAGTGCTCGTCGATGAGGCGGCTTACACCGATGTTGGAACTTTGCTCCATCACGGTCTTTACGTCTATCAGACCAAAGCCTCCTCTACCTCCGTAGCTCCAGTCCTTCATGTTGGAACCGTGCATGCGATAGAGTCCGTTGCCAGTATCAACCATGGTTTCAGGCGTAATCACGCCATCTTCAAGTGCCACCATGATGCTGGCAGTCTTGAATGTCGAACCAGGTTCCATACGCTTGGAGATGGCATAGTTCATCATCTCGTAGTATCTTCCGTCAGCTCCACGGCCAAGGTTGACCATGGCTTTTACATCGCCTGTGGCAGCTTCCATCACGATGACCACACCCATCTCTGCACCCAGGGCATTCACCTGTGCGCGGATGGCTTTCTCTGCTGCGTCCTGCAAGTCCACGTCGATGGTCGTGACGACGTCCAGTCCGTCAATGGGAGCTTCGTCCGTGAGACTGATATTGGCATTTCTTACCTTGGTGCTGTGGCTTATGCCATCCTTTCCGCGAAGGATGGTGTCGCAGAGAAACTCGATGCCGTTCTTGGGTACACGGTCGGAGTCAGGGTAGAGCGAACCCAGCAGTCGGCTTGCAAGGCTGCCATAAGGCTTGGCACGCTGTACTTCCTTGTCACCGTGAAATCCACCTCGCAAGATGGGTTCGCGAAGTAGGGGAAGCTTGAGACACTTCTTGTAGTTCTCAAAAGACACAGGGTAGGGGTAGATGGAGCAAGTGCGTTGCTTGTCTCTTCCCTGCTGGAGTCTCTTGGCGAACCATTCTGCAGAGAATTCCGGGAATATCTCATGCAATCCCTGACATATGCTGTCTTTCTTTGTGTCAAACTCATTGTTTCTCCAGGCTTGCGTCTTGGCATTGGCAACAGAGTCTGGGCCATATACCTTGAAGTCGATAAACAGTCGGTAGACAGGGATGCTGCCCACCAGCAGTTTGCCGTTGCAGTCGTATATGTTGCCGCGTTCGGCCTTTATCACCTGATTGTTTCTGGTGAAACGCTTGCGTACACCCTCCCAGTAGTCTCTCTCTAAAGCCATGCTCTTAGCAGCCGTAAAGAGGATCGCGAGGCCAGCCACACAAGCGAGAAGGAAAAACCACTTGAAGCGCTTGGCTCCCAGATTTCTCCATGCAGCCTTTTCCTTGCCTGGGGTAGCTGCATTCTTTCGTGTCATGTCATTCTTTGCCATCGTGATTGTTGACTATTTTGCCTTGATTAGGAATGGTGCTTCTTTTCTGGGTTTCAGTGTGGTGTCTCCTCGCTGAATGAGAGTCTCTTCTATCTGACTTTGTCGCTGACTTCGGGTCAGTTCGCAGAACTGTGTAAGCCAGATGAACCTTATATCGTTGAGTTCCCGCTTGAGTCTCGACTCCTCTATGATCTCCTGCTGAGCCTGATATCGATTGGTGACGAACAGTAGCATGCAGACCACGACGATAAGTATGAAGGACCAATGCCGTTTCAGCCATTCTCCGCTGATCTGGATGTCGTCGAACATGTCCTTCATGCTCCCGCCCTCGGAGTCTTCATCTCGTAGCATGGCTCGGAGCAACCTCCTCATTTTGAAGGTCTTGGCAAGTTCCTTCTCGTCCTCAGTGGGCTGAGAGGCTTCTTCCTCCTCCGAGAGGTCTTCGTCAGCCTCCTCCTCTTCAGAGGTTTCGTCGATGTCTTCCTCGTCCGATTCGACTTCCTCATCCGATTCGTCTTCAAGGCTTTCCTCTACCAGGTTTTCCTCTTCCTGACTATCCTGACGTTCCGTATCCAGCTCTTCGTTGAAGAGTTCCTCGTCTGCTATGATGATGTCTTTCTCTATCTCGCTCATCTTCACCAAGGGTGATGGGGTGTTGTATATTTCCTTATTTTATTTTTCTATCTTCTCTGCTATGCGAAGTTTGGCACTTCTGCTTCTGGGGTTCTCTGCCTGTTCCTCAGCGCTGGGGACGACTACTTTGCCTATCGGTCGTAGCGGGGAGAGCATGTTGCCGAAGAAGTCCTGCTCGCTTTTCCCTTCTGGATTGCCGCTCTTCATGATGTTTTTCACCATGCGGTCTTCGAGGGAGTGGTAGGTGAGTATGACCAGTCTTCCACCGGGCTTGAGCACCTCTATGGCGGCATTTAGCATCTGTCGCAAGGCCTTCATCTCTCCATTCACCTCTATGCGAAGAGCTTGGAAGACTTTAGCAAGGTCCTTTTTCTCTCTGTCGCGTCCTAACAGCGGTCTTACAAGGTCTGCAAACTGTCCAGTGGTCTTGATGTCGCCTTGCTGGCGAGCCTTGACGATGGTGGCAGCCAGTTTTCTGCTGTTCTTCATCTCTCCGTAGAGGTAGAAGATGTCGGCCAGTTGCTCCTCCTTGTACTCTGCCAGTATTTGTTCGGCGGTTAGTTGGCCTGTCTGGTTCATTCTCATGTCAAGAGGAGCATCGTATCGGAAGGAAAATCCTCTCTCGCCAGCATCGAGGTGATGGCTGCTGACTCCCAGATCGGCGATGATGCCGTCAAGTCCTTCCACACCGTAGTATTCCATCCAGTTTTGCAGGAATCGGAAATTGCTCCTGACGAACGTGAACCTCTCGTCTACGAAAGCGCCCTTCATGGCATCCAGATCCTGGTCGAAGCTGTAGAGATGCCCGTCGGGTCCCAGTCTGCTGAGAATCTCCCTGCTGTGGCCTCCTCCGCCAAATGTCATGTCGGCATAGATGCCATCGGGCTGGATGCCCAGTCCGTCTACGGTCTCTTCAAGGAGTACGGGTTTGTGGTAGTTCTCAGCCATGGTACTTTCTTTGTTAGAAACAGAGTGGGTTCATCATCTTCTCCATATCCTCGGCAAATCCATCAGCATCGCTGAGCAGGGCCTCTGCGGCCTGGCGGTTCCAGATCTCGATGGTGTTGTCCATACCGATGAATCTTACTTCCTGCTCGATGCCTGCATTCTGGAGGTAGCGCTTCGGGATAAGTATTCTTCCGTCGCTATCCATGGATATGCTTTCAGAATCAGCCACGAATCTTCTCAGGTTCTCTCTGCCCTTGCGGTCGAAGGGACTGGTGTGCTGCGTGATGCTGTCCACCAGCTCGTCCCAGACGCTCTGCGGATAGAGCACCAGACACTTTTGGAAAACGTCGCGTCGAAGTACCAGACCCTCCGCTTGCTGGTTCAGAATCCTTCTGAAGACAGCAGGCAAAAAGACCCTTCCTTTCTGGTCTGTCTTGGCGTCAATGTTACCTGTAAATCGCATGCGTGTTCTTATTTATTATAAATTTGGTTTCAAAGTTACGAAATTCCCCACAATTCTCCACATTTTTCTTGATAAATCTTTTAATTATTTTTAAACGGCTTGTTCATAAGTCCGTCAGGGTAGGTTCATAAGTATGGAGGAAAAACCCGAAAAGTCCCGATGAATACGCATTTATTGTATGTTTATCGGGATAAATCGGCATTCTGCTTGCTTAAGTGGGGAATTTTTCCTACCTTTGTGCCGTTGACATATAAATTTGAGAAAATGATGCTGAAAAAAATGCTTTGGGCTTGCTTGCTCTTGGTGCTTCCCTTCGCTGTGTGTGAGGGCAAGAAGAAAGAGAAGCGAAGCGTGGTTCGAATAGAGACCTCTGAAGGGGTGATCCGAGTGGCTCTGCTCGATGATACCCCAATTCACAGAGACAATTTCCTGAAGTTGGCTGCCAAGGGGCACTACGATGGCACGCTCTTCCATCGTGTGATAGAGGACTTTATGATACAGGGAGGCGATCCTGACAGTCGTGGTGCTGCACCGGGAGTGCTCTTGGGAGAGGGCGATGTGAAGTACACGCTGCCAGCAGAGTTCCAAATTCCTTATTACTATCATCTGCGTGGCGCTTTGGCGGCAGCTCGAGAGGGCGATGAGGTCAATCCTGAGATGCGTAGCAGTGGCAGTCAGTTCTATATTGTCTGGGGTAAGAAGTTCGGTCCCGCGTCTCTCAAGCAGGCCCGTGCCCGTCTGGAAGAGAATGGTGTAGAGATGACTTCGCAGATGTATGAGGACTATCTGCAGTACGGCGGTACGCCCCATCTGGATGGCACTTATACAGTCTTCGGTGAAGTGATAGAAGGCCTGGAGGTGGTCGGCAAGATACAGGGTGTGGCTACCGACAAGAACGATCGCCCGCTGAAAGACGTTGTGGTGACCCATATGGAAGTCGAGCAGCTCTCCAAGGATGCCCAGAAAAAGGCAAAAAAGTAGAGGATAGTTGTTCCGCAGCTGTATAGTGGAGTCGATCTGCCCTTGGTGTATTATCGGTGTACTATTGGTGTACAGATGGTGTACTACTGCATAGTAGAAAAACGTCGATGAATACGCCAAAAAGTATCGATGAATTCAGCAAAATCGGATGTTTTTACACTCGAATACACGTTTGTTCTTGGTGTACTCGTTTCATCTAAATGGTATAAATCTAATAGTATTTGATACCGAAAAAATGCACGGAAATAATGGTATTCGTGCATTTTTTACCGCTTTTTCCTGTGCGTGCACATATAAAATTGTAATTTTGCACGCCGAAAAAAGAGAGTAAAGAATTAAAAACAGATAATGAAGAAGATTTTTGGATGGGTAGCTTTGTGTGCTGCCACCCTTGCAGGTTTCACTTCCTGCAGCGACGAACCCCTCAATGCAGAGTGCGACATCGAACAGGTGTCTTTGCATTTTGATCAGCCAGAAAAATATTTGTTCCACGACTACGATACCGTTCAGGTGGTTCCTTCCACGACTGATAGTATCGGATTCATCATCCGCAGTTATGAGAACGTAGGACTGCTTCCCGTTCATCTCACGCTGACTCCTGGTGCACAAGCCTACCTGGTGGCAAAGGATGGCGCGGAGACTCCTTTCCACAATGGGCAGTCTCTGGATTTTGCCAACGAGGTGGTATGGAAGTTCCGCATCGTCTCTGAGGATGGCAATTGGAGTCGTCTCTATCGTCTTTGCGTCTTGCACGATGTGCCTTCTGAAGGCGACATGCTTTTCGACTTCAATGACTTCGAACTCGATTCAAGCAAGAAATACTACATCTGGAACATCACCGACCAAAACGCTGTGAACGGTCTTTTCGGAGGTGGTGATGCTACATGGAAAAACGGTAATCCTGGATTTAAGCTGAGTAAGTCGAGTGCCAAGCCTTTCGAGTATCCTTCTATTCCTCTCGAAGGCGAAGGACCTGATGGCAGTGCCTGCGTCAAGTTGGAAACCATGGATACAGGTGCATTTGGCAATATGGTCAATATGCGTATGGCTTCTGGTAGCATGTTTATTGGCGAATTTGATGTCGCCAATGCCCTCAAGGATGCGCTGAAAGCCACTCGTTTCGGTTTGCCTTTCAACCACAAGCCCGTGAAGATGACCGCTTGGCTGAAGTACGAGGCAAGCACTCGTGCCTTCCAAGATAAGGCTGGAAAGCCTGTGGAGGGTGTGGTCGATGAGCCCGATGCATATATCGTGGTCTATCGCAATCAGGATGAGTCAGGCAACCGTGTGGTACTCGATGGCAATGATGTGCTTACCAGCAAGTATATCGTGGGTATGGCGCGTCTGCCTCACCATACCTACCTCGATGAAGATGGCGTTCGTCGTGACCAGTTGGGCAACGATCCCATCCATGGGCTCACCAATGAGTGGCAGCAGGTGGAGTTTGACGTGGAGTACACAGAGGACATCGATCCTGAGATACTGGCCAACAAGGGATATAGCGTCATAGTTGGTTTTGCCGCAAGTTGGCAGGGTGCTTACTTCAAGGGCAGCATCGGTACCAAGCTGTATATCGACAATGTTAACGTAATTTGTGAATAATCGTCTATGAAAACTCTTAGATATATCTTTTCCGCCCTCTTGCTGATGGGCGCATTGAATAGCTCTGCTCAGGATAGTTGGAGTGAGTGGGGCCCAACCAATCAGGAGACCCAGACGGGATACCTGATACGTGGAGGTTACACACTCGGCGGTACGGCTCCTATGCCCATACCTGCTGAGATACGAGGCATCAATGAGTTTGCCCCCAAGGGAGGTGCTACCGTAGGTTTTGATGCCTACCATCTCTTCAATAAGCATTGGGGTATCGCTACAGGTCTGCATCTCTTCTATGAGGGTTTCCACACCAGTGCCAATGTAAAGAACTACAAGATGTCCATCACGATGGACGGCAACAGCATGAGTGGCTACTTCACGGGTTGCGATGTCACCAACACCACCATGCTGGGTATGACTTTCCCCCTTGTGGCAACTTACAACATCAGTCCTCGCTGGAGTGTGAGTGCCGGTCCGTATGTAAGCACCTATTTCAAGACCACCTTCGAAGGCGAGGTGTACGACAATCCCGACGGTGTGGGCTACCTTCGTGTAGACACTCCCACAGGTGAGAAGATCAATATGGACCGCAACAACCCCGCTACCTACGATTTTGCAGACAATATGCGCAAGTGGGGTGCCGGTGTCGAGCTCACCTTCGACTGGAAGGCCATGAAGCGTATGAACGTATTTGCCAATCTCGACTGGGGTCTGGCCAATGCCTTTGATCCTGACTTTAAGGCTATTGCTTTTAAGATGTATCCCATCTATGCTACACTGGGCGTGGCCTATCGCTATTAAATTGAATAACAATAAAGTATAAAATAGGAATTAGTTTATGAAGAAGTTTTTACTTTTAGCAGTCTGTGGCCTGATGTCCGTGATGGGTATGGCCCAGAGTAAGACTTACACCGACAATCTGGTGGTAACTGTCAATGACGAAAGTACTGAGCCTCAGTTGACTTCAGTGGAGTTTACTGACAACGGTGACGGCACCTGCGATTTCGCTCTCAACAATTTCGTGTTGGGTGCAGGCGACGATATGATGGGTGTCGGCAATATTGCATTGAAGGCTCTGCCCTTGACCAAGAAGGCCACCTGCTCAAAGTTTGAGTTCAATGGCAACTTGGAGATTGTTGAGGGTGATGATGCAAGTGTAGACACTTGGCTTGGCCCCATGCTCGGTGAGATTCCTTTGGTTCTCTACGGAGAGGTAGATGATGATAAGCTCTATGTCACCATCGATATCGATATGATGGAGAGCCTTGAGCAGATCATCTATGTAAAGTTTGGTACAGACAACATTGGCTATAAGCCTTATACAGACAACTTGATCGTATCTGTCAACGAGGAAAGCACAGAGCCTCAGCTTACTACCGTACTGTATCGCAACAACGGTGACGGTACCTGCGACTTTACTCTGAACAACTTCGTACTCGGTGCCGGCGACGACATGATGGGTGTGGGCAATATCGCCTTGAAGGGTTTGACCTACAGCGAAGAAACTGGCATTGGCAGTTTCACCTTCGATGGTGTGCTTGAGATCTCCAGTGGTGATGATGCCAGCGTAGATACGTGGCTGGGTCCTCTGCTTGGCGAGATTCCCTTGAAGCTGACGGGTAAGGTTACTGCTGATAAGATCTATGTTAACATCGATATTGATATGATGGAGAGTCTGGAGCAGATTATCCATGTTGAGTTCGGAGACGATAATTTTGTTGTTGCTCCTGCTACCTATGCACTTACCTTCATGGTGGATGGTGTAGAGCTTTCTACCGCTGAACTGGAAGAAGGTGCTGCCGTGGTTTATCCTGAGGTAGCAGCAAAGGAGGGCTACACCTTCGCTTGGGAAGGCGAGAAAGTGGCTACTATGCCTGCTGAAGCACTTACCATCAAGGGTGGTTATACCGTCAATAGCTATAATCTGAGCTACTATGTAAATGGGTACCTGGTTCATACCGAGACCGTAGAGTTTGGTGCTGCAATTCCTGAATTTGGCTACGAGCTGCAGGAGGGTTATACCTTCAGCGGTTGGGATGAAGAGCCTGCCACCATGCCCGCTCATGATGTTGAGGTGAAGGCTACTGAGACCGTCAATACCTACAAAGTCACCTACATGGCAGATGGTCAGGTGGTAGCTACCTACGAGGTGGCTTATGGCGAGGCTATGCCTGCTGCTCCCGAGTACAAGGTGGAGAGCGACGATCGCTATACCCGCACCTTCGAAGGTTGGGAAGGCGAGGAGCTGACTACTATGCCTGCTCACGATGTTACCTATACGGCCAATATCAACATCGTTGATGCTCTCCGTGCTGTTGCTGCAAGCAAGGATGGTGCTATCTACGATGCTCAGGGACGCCGAGTATCTGCTGCTCGCACTGGTCTGTATATCATCAATGGTAAGAAGGTCTTGAAGTAAGGTAGGAACTTCCTTCAAAATTGTGAAACCACAAAGTCAAAAAAAAGTTTGATTTTGTGGTTTCACAGTTTCACAGTTTCACACTTTGTGCGGAAAGGAGTTCCGGCATGAAGTGGAATCCAATAGTTCTTTCCCTATTCCGGCATTCCTTTTTAGATCCTTAAGCAGAACTTCCTGTTATCTAAAGATTGATGATGTCCGATTTTGCACCAACATACACGTGTTTTTTTATCCAACTCACATGAGTATTCATTTCCAGCCTCACGTGACGTTTTATCCAACCTCACGTGAATGATATAGAAAAAACGGTGTGGGGTTATGGATGGGGCGTATGCCCCATTTATGTGCCGTATAAGTTGAGCCAAGTGTGAAAGCGTGAAACTGTGAAACTACAAAATCAAACTTTTTTTTGAGAACAAGAGAGGCCGTTCTTGCACAAAACGTCTTTTTGTATGCGGAAAATTCGGTAAAAGTAGGCTTTTTACCACATTTTCCCTCATGTCTCACAAAAAAGTAGTACCTTTGCATTAGAATTCAAGGGTATGGTTCCCTTTTGTTCAGTAGGTAGAAAATAAAATCAAGAAAATACAATGAAGAAATTATTTACTCTGTTGATGCTGGGCGCAACAATGTCAGTTAGTGCACAGCAGTTAGCTAATGGTACGTTTGATGCAGATTGGGTAGATTGTCATCCATGGGAAAAAGGTGCTTATTTAAAATCGGCACGTGGAAAACAACCTCAGGGATGGTGTATGGCAAATGTTAATGGAATGGGTGGACTCGGAGCGACAGAAGTTGGCTCTGAGGGAGTTGGTAGAAGCGGTTCTGGCAAGTCTGCAGTTATGACAAACACCCCTAATCCTCTTTCTGCCAAGCAAGTAGTTCCTGGTTATATGACTCTTGGTACTGCTTGGGCAACGGCACAAGCCAATATGTTGGGCGTAGTTACTGCAGGTACTGCAGATGGAGGTGCATTTGGAGGTATAAGCTTTACATCTCGTCCGGATGCTTTGCATTTTTACTACAAACGTGCTCACAATGTGGAAAATACCACAAAAAGTCCTACCAACTTAACAGAGGTGGCTTCTGTCATTGCTTATTCTTGGACTGGAACTTGGTCCCAAGCTGACGTACCATCTAATACATCAATGACAGCTCCTACGAAAGTCACTATGACTGACCGCTCTAATAATATTTTGGGGATAGACTGTTTGACAGGTGGAACAATAACAAAGACTGATGATGCAGAGCTGATCTCTGTTATTGAATATTATATTGAGGGTGATCAGTCAGATTGGAAAGAGTTAATAATTCCTTTTGAATACAAGAATACATCAAAAGTACCTGAAAAATTCAACATTGTTTTCTCTGCTAATGATATTTTTGCAGATCGTGCTTTGATGGGTGCAGGAAATCAGTTGACCGTTGATGATGTAGAGCTCCTCTATTGGAACACCCTTTCTTCATTGAAGTATGATGGAAACGAGTTGCTGGAAGGTGAGACTACGAGCTATTCTGTAGATGCAGAGTACGATGCTGCTAAGTTGGTTGCTACTGCCAAGAGCCAGTTTGCGGAGGTCTCTACCTCTTATGACGAGGTCACAGCGGTTGCTACTGTAATCGTAACGCGCGAGAATGCAGAGAACAAGACTTACACCATCCAGTTCAAGAAGCCTGTAAGCGAACTTGTTGTACCTGTTACACTCAATTCAAAGTACGCTTACACAACGATTTGCGTGCCCTTTGATTCTCCAACGCCTTATTATGGTACGGTAGATGCGTGGACGGTAGATGGTATCGAAGATAACGGAGCAACCTTAGTTATGACTAAGATTGGCGGACAATTGAAAGCTCATCAACCCGTGCTACTTGAAAACTGGGGACTTGACATGAGTGAGGAGCTCTGTGGTTCCCCCACTGAGGGTACTCCCAAGGCAGGTCTGCTGACAGGTACCTATGAGGACATCAAGGCACCCAAGGGTAGCTATGTACTGCAGTACCAGAATGAGACACTTGGCTTCTACAAGGTAGAGAATACACAGCCTACCGTGAAGGCTTTCCATGCTTATCTCAATGTGGACAGCAACGTGAAGGGCTTTGGCTTCAGCACCGAGAATGGCGCGACTGCTATCAAGGCACTTGAGGCGCTGACCAGCGGCAAGCCTGAGATCTACGACCTGAACGGTCGCAAGCTGAACAAGCTGCAGAAGGGTGTGAACATAGTAAATGGCGTGAAGGTTCTCGTAAAGTAAAAAGCCGCTCATTCCAGATATAGACAAAGACGATAAAAGAATATGAAGATGAAAAAGACATATATAGCTCCTGCTGTGGAGATCAACGAAACGATGACCTGCCAGATGATGGCACTCTCTATCCAGGATGGTGCTGCTGACAATAGCGATGCGCTGGTAAAGAAAGAAAGCGATTGGGATATGTGGGGTGACGCAGAGGATTGATACTGCGCACTCATACACAATATATACCGATAAATATACGACTCTCGCCCAACTCCTGTCAAGGAATGGGGTGAGAGTCTTTTTTTTGTACCCATAACACTTGCTTTTTTGAATATTAAAGGTTAACTTTGCAATAAGATAATAAGCTCAACACTTGAGCGAACAGATAAACACTATATGATAACAGTCCATCTCTGCGCATTGTTGCTTACCATCTGTGCCACCATCCACCTCGTGTTGGCCTGTGTACTTGCACTCTACGCTCGTCATAAGGTGGAGTATCTGGCGCTGACCTGGATCATGGGTATCTTCGGTTTCGCGATCGCCTTGGTGGTCGTGTCTCCTATCAATGAGATCCTGGTGATAGGTACGCCTGGTATCTTCCATCCGCTACTTCTGCTTTCCCTTACTGCGGTATGCTACTTGCAGAGTATTTACCCTTTGAGTGTGCCCATGCCCGCCTATCTGCAATGGGGGCGTATGTGGAGCTATGCCTTCCCTATTGTGATACTTTACTCCTTGTACATCCTGTTTTGGCTTTTCGGTATGGAGACCAAGCATATTGAGACGTATCACGACTTCTTTGCTCCTCCTTACAGTATCGATGTCCTGTTTCGCATAGTGGCTATCGGACTCGGTGTCTACTATGTGGCCAACCTGTTCCGCCTTCCCAAGCATCTCGCCCATCAAACGAATGTACCACGCTTTGTCAAAGGTTATTCGTCTGCCTTGGGTCTCAGCGTGATCCTCTACCTGGTGGTGACGGTCTACTATTCTCCTTTGCTTATAGTCATCTACACCGGTGTCTTTACGCTGCTCAATGCCTATCTTGTTTTCCGTACTCTGGAGACGATGGCTGTCAATCTGCCCAAGCCTGTCATAGAGAAAGTGGTGGAAGAACCCACGACCGAGCAGATAGAGAAGGCTGAGCATGAGGACTTCAATGAGGCCAACCGTCAGTACTTCCTTCGCATCGAGTACTGGATGCAGAATCATAAAGAAAAATGGACACAAAGCAGCTTCAACCGAGATCAGCTTTGCAACGAAACGGGTCTCAACCGCCACATCCTTTTGCAATGCGTGAGAAGCCAAGGCTACAATGATACTCATGAGTACCTGAATGCTTATCGTGTGGAAGAACTGAAGCGCTTGATCAAGCGCGGAAAGATAGGTTCTGTCTCAGAGTCAGCAGATGCAGGCTTCGGTACTCCTAAGACGGCAAGGACCGTTTTCCAGAAGATAGAGGGAGTCTCGCTCGATGACTATATTGCCAGTTATAGAGGCGTAGTGAATGTCTTGGGAGAATAGATTATACAGCAAGCAGCATGGAAGTAATAAAAACTGACATAGATGGTGTCTTGATCCTGGAGCCCAAGGTGTTTCTCGATGCGCGTGGCTATTTCTTTGAAAGCTATTCTCAGCGTGAGTTTGACGAGAAGGTTCGTCCCATCCGCTTTGTCCAAGACAATGAGTCTATGAGTAGTCGTGGTGTGATGCGTGGACTTCACTATCAGCGTATGCCTTATACGCAAAGCAAACTGGTACGTTGCGTGAAAGGATCGGTACTTGACGTGGCTGTAGACATACGTTGGGGGAGTCCTACGTTTGGCAAGCATGTGGCTGTGGAACTGACCGAGGAAAACCATAGGATGTTTTTCATCCCGAGGGGTTTTGCTCATGGTTTTGCCGTACTGAGCGAAACCGCAGTGTTTCAATACAAATGCGACAATTT